>JASBZJ010000110.1 GCA_029983495.1 Porphyromonas sp. | reverse complement strand
AGGACAATCTTGCGAGCAAGATTGTGAGACTGTTGACTTTTGCAACAGTCTCAAATGAATTACGGTAGCATCCTCCCAAGATAGGTAGTATACTGAAAAGTATGTAATGGGTTTCGTTATTTGGAACTGTACCTGAATTACCGAGTTATATAGATAGAGCAAAGGGGGTAAAGTTCGTACATCCCCTTCGGCTTATTTAGTTGGTATGTACGACTTTTTCTATCTAGTACCATAACGCGCAACGTTCATTTTAATAAGCATAGCAAGGTGCATAGAAACTTTGTAACTTTGTAATAATTAGATGGCTACAATGAAGCATGATATCATCCAACGATAACGACCATAAACAAACGAACAATATCCCCCCCGAGAATCACGAAGCGAACTCGTATGCCTTTTGGGAAACCGAAAAAGGGACTGAGCATGAGCTAAACGACAGTAGCATAAGCAACTTTTCTCCCGAAATACCAGAAGTAACACAATCTGAAAAAGCTGAAATAACCGAAGCGAATCAAGAAACAAAGGCAGAAGAGGCTATATGGCAAGATAACTTTGGTTCTACAATAAAGTCTCTATCGGGTATGTACCGTAGTTGGTTCTTGGATTATGCATCGTATGTTATTCTAGAGCGAGCAATACCCCATATCGACGATGGATTAAAGCCTGTTCAACGGCGTGTTTTACACGCTATGAACCTACTCGAAAATGGGCACTTGCACAAGGTAGCTAAAATTGTTGGTCAAACTATGGCCTTTCACCCACACGGCGATGCTTCGATAAACGATGCATTGGTTCAACTGGGGCAAAAGGAGCTATTAATTGATACCCAAGGGAACTGGGGGAATATATTTACGGGCGATGATGCTGCAGCTGGGCGTTATATCGAGGCGAAGTTATCACCCTTCGCCCTCGAAACCGTATTTGATAGTAAAATTACGGTAATGAAGAAGAGTTACGATGGTACAGCCGATGAACCCGAAAGTCTTCCGGTTCGTTTTCCGCTACTTCTAGCTCAGGGGGCAGAAGGAATTGCCGTTGGGTTGTCGTCAAAAATTTATCCACACAACCCTAAAGAGCTTATTGAAGCTGCTATAAATTACCTTGAAGGAAATGCGTTTGAACTATACCCCGATTTTAAAACAGGAGGGTTACTTGATGTAGATCGTTACAACGATGGCCTGCGTGGAGGTGTTTTACGTTGCAGGGCTCGGATTGAACGTATTGGCGAAAGAACAATTAGTATTACCGAGCTTCCGTACGGAAAAACTACGTCAACCCTTATTGATTCTATTCTTAAAGCCAATGAAAAAGGGCAGATAAAAATAAAGCACATCGATGATATGACCGCTGCACAAGTGGATATTCGTATTCAGTTACCTAGTGGCGTTTCGACCGATAAAACAATCGATGGGTTATATGCTTTTACCGACTGCGAAGTTTCGCTTTCGCCCAATGCCTGCGTAATTAAGGACGAAAAGCCTGTTTTTTTAGGCGTTAGCGACCTACTTAAGTATAGTACGAACCAAACAAAAAAGCATTTTGCACAACAACTTAAAAACAAACTAAGCGAACTGCAGGGAGCACACCTACAAGCTTCGCTCGAAAGAATATTTATTGAGGAACGCATATATAAAGATAAGGAGTTTGAAGAAGCCAACAACGAAACCAGCGCACTTAACCACATCCGCGAACGGATAGAATCAATACCTGGAATAACATTTATTACTTCCCCCAAAAAAGAAGATTACAAGCGGCTTTTAGAACTAAAAATGGCACGCATACTTAAGTTTAACCGCGAAAAGCACGATAAACTTATAGCTCGGTTGGAGAGGGATATTTCGGAAACAAACTTCAACATTGAACACCTTGTTGAATATACTGTGGAATATTACAAACACCTAAATGAAACATACTTTGCTAACGAGGAACGCAAAACATTGCTTACACGCTTCTCCAATATTGTAGCCACAAAAGTTATTGAAGCAAATGAAAAGCTTTATTTCGACCGCGAAGGGGGCTTTGCGGGAACAGGTATAAAAAATGGCGAGTTTGTTGCCAACTGTTCGTTGCTCGATGATATGATAATATTCTTTCGGAATGGAACCTACACGATAACCAAAATCGAAGAAAAGAAGTTTATTGGCAAAGGTGAAGTTTTACATATCGATAAATTTGTACGTGGAGATAAGCGTACTATCTACAATTTAATTTACCGCGATGGTAGCCAAGGAGCCTACTATATTAAGCGTTTTTTTGTTACAGGCGTAACAAGGGATAAACAATACGATGCCACCAATGGCACAAAAGGTAGCCGTGTGGTATATTTTAGCGTTAACCCCAATGGCGAGGCTGAAGTAGTTCGTATTACCCTAAAGCCACGCCTACGTTTGCGTAACTTGGTATTTGAAAAGGATTTTAGCGAAATTGCCATCCGTGGTAGGGCTACCCGAGGTAATTTAGTAACCAAAGTTGCCATTCAACGTATTGCCCTTAAGGAGCGAGGGAGTTCTACCCTAGGCGGACGGAAAGTTTGGTTCGACAACGATGTAAAACGTATTAACTTCGATAATCAAGGTACTTTTATTGGCGAATTCGAAGCCAACGACTTACTACTTATTTTCCGTAATGATGGCTCGTATTACACAGCTGAGGTAAGCGAATCGGCACATTTTAGTCCCGAAACAAATAAGGTTGAAAGGTTCGACCCCGCAAAAATATGGACAGCAATATATGTAAACAGTGACAACGAACTTTACCTTAAACGTTTTACCTTAAATGAACAAAACAACCCCTTACCTATACAAGGAGAAGGAAACCAACTGTTGTTCATAACCGACCATAAAGCACCTATATTCGATATTATTCTCGATAAAGGGGCACGAGGTAAAGCCCACGAACGAATTGACGGTGATAGCTTTGTAGGGGTAAAGAGCGTTAACGCCAAAGGGAAAAGAATTTCAACCTTTACCGCACTACAAATAACGAATATTGCACCAACTGAAACGGAACAAAGTAATAACGAAGAAGAAAACGATAATGAGGTTGAAAACGGAGGCAACAATACTACTCCCGAACATATTAACGACGAAGCATAACATGTGGGAACAAATCAAACAATGAGTAAAATTATTCTCCCCCTAACACTATTGCTTGCTGTTGGCATAGGTTTTTCACTTAAAGGGTATTGCCAAACAACAGCTCACCCCATGCAAAGGGTTTCCCCAAAAACGACCTTTATGGCATTCGATTTTACTGCTGGCGGGCAACAAGTTGCCGATGAATACCTCTCACCAATTGGGTATGGAGGCTACCATATTGGGGGCAATATTATAATCGAAACTCCATTGACTCAACGCCAACCAATATTTTTACGTTTATCTTCTACTTTTAATTATTCACATAGCCTAAACCCTGCAAAAAACTCGCTACTTACAGGGTATATGCTTCAACTTAATTCCGAATCCCACTATAAGTTTGACCTAGGCAAGGGGTTTTGCTTAACCACAGGTGCGGGAATTCGCTCTCACCTCGAGTCTCGCTATATGCCCAGTAACGTAAACAACCAGTATGCCGGCGATTTACGCTTCGAACTTACAGCAGCATCGCAACTGGCCTATCTTGTTCCTATAAAAAAATTCCCAGCAACGGTGCGTTTCTATGCTAATATTGGGCTTATAGGTATGTCACACAAATTGGGTTACACTCAAAGCTACTTCGAAAAAATATACCACGATGGTGGACTTGCTCACAGTTTTTGGTTTACGTATTTAGGAAACACGGCTCTATCGAATGCATTATTAACGGTTGATATGCCATTATGGAACATATGTACCTTGCGCTTGGGTTACCAAATTTCACCGGACTACTTAAACTTGGCTAACCGAAAGTTTACGGCTCTTAGGCAAAGTGTATTACTGGGGTTTAGCTTCGAAACTCTTTGGTTCACAGGCAGGTCCGCCATTCTATCCTCTTCGCATCGCTCCATTCTTTTCCCTAACACAATTCAGTAACAGTATTGTATGATAAAGCTCTTCAAAAGACTGGGTTTAGCTGTTTCTATTCTTTTACTTTCCCTAGTTATAGGGTGCAAACCTCAACCCAAATTCAATAGTTCTCCGCTGGATAATTATAACGAATTATGGAAAATACTTAACGAGGGCTATTGCTTTTTCGATGAAAAACTTCCACCCGATAGTACTTGGGAAATGATGTACTATAAGCATTTACCCAAAATAAAGCAAAACATGAGTAACGAAGAGCTATTTGATGTTTTTTGCCAACTGATGTATGAACTTAAAGATGGTCATGTTACGCTTTATAGTTCATTCGACCGCAAAAGTTACAATGGATGGCGAGATAACTATCCCCCACAAGTTGATACACGAATACTTAGCAAATATGCGGGGAACGAATACCGCATAGCTGGCGGTTTGCTGTATAACAAAATTACCTATAACAACCACTTGCGCGATAGCATTGGCTTTATATATTACAACAGCTTTATGAATGGCTTTAGCCACGCAAATATTAATGCCGTTCTGCAATCCTTTAAGAACTGCAAAGGCTTAATAATTGATATCCGCAACAACGGAGGTGGCAACGTAAGTTACGTAAGCACCTTAGCAAGCCACTTTGCCAAACAAAAAACACTTGTAGGGAACATGCGCTATAAAGCTGGGCCACAACACAACAACTTTTCAAATCCACAACCGCTGTACCTCGAATCCACAAAATATGGCTACCTATGGCATAGACCCGTGGTAGTGCTTACCAATAGGGGAATATATAGTGCCGCTAACGATTTTACGCTATACATGAAGGCTATTGAACACATTACTCTTTTAGGCGATACAACTGGTGGCGGTGGCGGATTACCCCGAGGTGCCGAGTTACCGAATGGATGGAGATTGCGCTACTCGGCATCAGCGACCTTCGATGCCAATGGTAATTCCATTGAATTTGGTATCGCCCCAAATATTAAAGTGGATCTTTCGAAAGAGGACGTAGAAAACGGAAAAGATACCCTTATTGAAAAGGCCATAGAGTACATTAATAAAATGTATACCCAAGCCACTCCCGAACAAAAAAACTATTACAATAGCCCTTTATGCTGGCAAAATACGCCTACGTTATAATAACTCGTAACTAATTAACACTAAAAATATACTGCTATGCAACATGGATATGTAAAGGTTGCAGCTGCCGCTCCCTTTGTAAAAGTTGCCGATTGCTTTCATAATATCGAAAGGATTCGGAAAATGATTGAAAAGGCCGACGAAAAAGGGGTAGAAATTATTGTTTTCCCCGAGTTGAGCATTACGGGCTACACCTGTGGCGACCTTTTTTTACAACCCTTCCTACTCGAAAGTGCTGCTAATGCCCTAGTAAAACTTGTAAAACAAACTGCACACACCCAAGTTGCTTGCATCGTGGGAATGCCCATTCGTGTTGAAGAAAAGCTATTTAATGGTGCTGTAGTTTTTCAACAAGGAAAAATATTAGGTGCCATACCCAAAACCTACCTTCCCAACTATCGCGAATTTCAGGAAAAACGATGGTTTTCTCCAAGCGATGTGCTTTTCCACAAAACGGTTCGCTTTGGTGAAGAGGAAATACCTATTGGACCGAATATAATTTTTTCATCGCCCGAGCTAGGCTTTGGTATCGAAATTTGCGAAGATATGTGGACGCCCTACACTCCGGGTACTCGCCTTGCATTATATGGTGCACACATTATTTTCAATCTATCAACCAGTAACGAAAACGTTGGTAAAAACGATTATCTCCGCTCGCTAATTAGTGGTCTTTCATCGCAATCGTTGTCGGGGTATGTTTATGCCTCCAGTGGACACGGTGAAAGCAGTACTGACCTTGTGTATATGGGCAAAGGGTTCATTGCCGAAATTGGAAGAATTATTGAAGAGATGGATCGCTTTGAATACGGCGAAAAAATGATTATTAGCGACATCGACGTCGATCATATCCAAAACGAGCGACTCCTAAACAGTAGCTTTAAAAAAGCTGTTGCCGAGTTTACAAAGGAAGATATTCTTAAAATACCCTTTAAACTACGCTCAAAACGCGAATCGCAACCCATTTGGCGCCCTATCGAAACAAACCCTTTTATGCCTGCAGAAAGCTCGGTTGACGAACGTTGTTGCGAAATGTTCGAAATACAGGTTTGTGGACTGGTTCAACGGCTACGCCATATGCAAGCTAAGCATGCCGTAATTGGTATTTCGGGGGGGCTTGATT
>JASBZJ010000109.1 GCA_029983495.1 Porphyromonas sp. | reverse complement strand
TCTGATTGAACTAATCTTGACTAAGGGGTAACACAACTCCTTAGTCTTTTTTTTGCTTTAGTAGGGAATGTTTGTTCTGAAAGTGCTATCTTTGCTACAGCCTATTGAAACTGTTGCCTAATGGAAAATTGTGACATTGTTTCATGGATTCGGGCTAGGTTCCGTACCCTTAGTATACTCCCGTTTCCTTCACTCTCACTGCTTCCACTTTATCTATACGGCTCGATTATGGTGCGGTCGTTTGCAACCGATTGGTTCTGTTGTTCTTGCAATAGCTCCTTAGTACTTTTGGGTTCATAATAGGCTAAAAGCTCATTTTATAGTAACAAAATAAAGTTATCATGGAAAAAACAGTATTTACAATGCGGAACATAGTATTTGCTATGCTCATACTTTTTGCTGGAGTTGTAACAACTGGTTGTGCTTGGGCTCAACGTAACAATAATACAAACAGCAAAACTATTTCGGTAACAGCTTTTAATAGCTTGCAAGTAAGGGGCGATGTTGAAGTTTCGCTTAGTTATGGAGCCACACCTTCGATTACCGTACTCGGGGCAACACGTGCAATAAACGAATTACGGGTAATACAAAATGGGAATCGTGTTGTTATTGATAACAGTAATAACAAGTTTCCTCGTAGGGTAAAAGTTCAAATTACAACCAACGATTTAATATCTCTTTCGGCAAGTGGACGAACAAAAATTGAAGCTCGAGGTAATTTTTCGCCTTCAACATTTAACCTCGCAACATCGGGTATGAGCGAAGTAGAAGATCTTTTTATCGAGAGCCCAACAATTGTAATCACTTCTTCAGGTCGTTCGGAAGTTGATGGCACCTTTGTTGGTTCTGTTGTTGCTACCCTTTCGGGTATGAGCAAGGTCGATATGGATGTTCGTAATAGTAGCTCAGTAGTAGTTCGCAATTCAGGGAGCTCGAAGTGCGACTTTAAGGGCAAAACCGAAAACCTTACTTTAGTGGCTTCGGGCAATAGCGAAATTGATGCTGATGATGTAAACTCAAATCGTGCAACAGTTACTTTATCGGGCAATGCCAAGGTTGAAATTAATTCGCCAGCCTCGTTGGGGTACTCGCTATCGGGAAATGCTATATTAAAATGTAAAGGTCAACCACAAAACGTAGTAAAATCTGTTACGTCGGGTCGTAGCAAAGCCATATTCCAATAACAAATATATTATAGGCTACTTTTTTCTTAAGGGGTTACTTCGGTAGTTTTTTCGAAGTAATCCTTTTTTCAACCCTTAATAGAGTGGTCAGTAGCACAGAAAAGTACTGTATCTTTGCAAAACGAAACTCATAAATTCAAAAGAATGAAACTCTCGGGGTTAAAAACTGGCGAAATAGGCTTAATTAAAGAGGTTCGTGGCGAAGGTGCTTTTCGTAAACGTATCCTCGAAATGGGCTTTATTAAGGGTAAGGAAGTTAAGGTAATACTTAATGCTCCCTTTAAGGATCCGGTGTATTATCGAATTATGGGGTACAATGTATCCCTTAGACAAAAAGATGCAGAATTAATTGAAGTTGAAAAGATTTCCCTACAGCAGAGCAAGGATTTTGCGCCTATAACAGAAGAATATTCTGAAAATGAATCGTTTTCGGTAGGCGATGCAACCATGCTTTTAGATGAAGGACTCCCTTCGCATAGCAGAGGCTTTCATGGAAATAGAAACAATCTAAAGAAAATACGTGTAGCCTTAGTTGGTAACCCCAATAGTGGAAAAACCTCGATTTTTAATATCGCTAGTGGCAAAAACGAAAAAGTAGGGAATTACAGTGGGGTTACGGTAGAAGCTCATACGGCTCATTTGTATTTTGGCGATTATTTAATTGAGATTGTTGATTTACCTGGAGCGTACTCGCTATCTCCTTACAGCCCTGAGGAGCTATTTATTCGTGATTATTTAACTACACCAGCAACTCGCCCCGATGTGGTGGTTGATGTTGTTGATACAACAAGCCTCGAAAGGAGCTTATACCTTACCATACAATTAAAGGAGCTTGGGTTACCTCTTGTGGTGGCATTAAATATGTTCGACGAATTTAGGCGCAGTAGATCCAAGTTGAACATACCTTTACTTGAGGAACTGCTCGATATCCCAATGATCCCTACCGTTGGCCGTGTTGCTGAAGGAATTGATAACCTGTTAGCCATGGTGGTTATTACCTACGAAAATAAGCTTGAAGGTAAAAATAGCGAACGGCATATACCTATACCCTATGGAACGGTGCTTGAACCCCGAGTAGAAGAATTGGCTAAGCAAATCGAAAAAAATCTGGCTCTCGACCGTATTCTACCTGCAAGGTATATTGCAGTTCGGTTGCTCGAAGGTGATGCTCAGCTTGAGGAGCTTGTAAAAGCTCAACCTAAGGGCGATTTTATTCTATCAGCTAAAGCTTTTCAATTAAAAAAAGCACAGGATTTATTGGGTAAATATTCGGTTGAAACTGTAATTACCGACCAAAGATATGGTTTTATTGCTGGGGCGTTACGCGAAACTTATCGTCCACACCGTTCGCGGGTTAAAACCATTACCGATAAGGTGGATCGAATACTGCTTCATAAAATTTGGGGCTTCCCTATATTTGTTCTATTCCTTGTAATAATGTTCCAGGGTACATTTACTTTAGGAGCATACCCCCAAGAGAGGATTGAAATGTTTGTGGATTGGATTGGGCAACAAGTAAGTAATATTATGCCCGAGGGCCCCTTTACAGATTTAATTGTTGATGGTGTAATTGCCGGCGTAGGAGGTGTAATTGTTTTTCTACCCCAAATAATATTGCTTTACTTGTTTATATCCATTATGGAAGATACTGGCTATATGGCACGAGCTACCTTTTTAATGGATAAGTTAATGCATCGTATGGGCTTACATGGTAAAAGCTTTATACCTTTAGTAATGGGCTTTGGTTGTAATGTGCCCTCGATTATGGCAACGCGAACCATTGAAAGTAAACAGAGCCGACTTATAACTATACTTGTAAATCCCCTAATGAGTTGTAGTGCGCGCTTACCTGTGTATATATTGTTGGCGGGTACCTTTTTCCCAAATCGTGCTGGGTTAGTACTTTTTTCGCTTTATGCATTGGGTATTTTGCTTGCTGTAATTATGGCATGGGTATTTCGGAAGTCGATGTTCAAAAAGGAAGATTTACCTTTTGTTATGGAGCTACCACCATACCGATTGCCCACTTCGCGTTCTGTAGTTGCCCATATGTGGAGCCGAAGCCGTATGTATCTACAAAAAATGGGTACCGTAATACTAGTAGTTTCGGTGGTAATTTGGGTTTTAAGTTATTTCCCCCGAAAGCAAGTTATGCAACAACGCGATATTGCAATAGCCCAAGTTGAAAATAACAATACCCTAACAACCGAGCAAAAGGAAAAACAAACTTTGCAATTAACCGAAGTCGCTAATATACAGCAACAGCGAGATTCGTATTTAGGGCGAATTGGACGAGGTATTCAGCCTGTTCTTTCTCCGTTAGGTTTCGATTGGAAAATGAGTGTTGCAATAGCTTCGGGATTGCCTGCCAAGGAAGTGGTTGTTAGTACATTGGGAGTTATATACACAGGCGATAAAGATGATTCGGATGGGGCAACGGCCAAAATATCGGAAAAATTACTTGCCGATACCGATAGCGCAGGTAACCCCTCCTTTACCCCTCTAATCGCCTTTACTTTTATGGTATTTGTGCTTATATACTTTCCATGTATTGCAACAGTGGTTGCCATTGGACGAGAAGCTGGAGGATGGAAATGGTCCCTATTTGTTATCGCTTATACCTGTATACTTGCTTGGATAGTATCGTTTATTGTTTACCAGGGTGGGTTATTATTAGGGCTTGGGTAAAAACAGTATACTAAAATGTAGTACCTTTGCACGGAGGGGTTTTCGTTTCGTAAAAGTGAGAATTTCCTCCGTAAATATTTTATGTGGTATGTTTAGTTTACCGCACGTAGTTGGATATTTAGTTAACGGGGTAAATCCCTTTTGAAATAAGAAAATAGAATGGATTTTATAGAGCATCTCTCAAGTCGACTTGTAGAAAGCCCTAAGCGCATCGTGTTGCCTGAAGGCGATGAACCACGTACGCTACAGGCTGTTGAACAAATTCTCGAAAAGAAAATAGCCAAACCTATTCTTCTTGGTAATGAAGAAGCCATTAAAAAGCAAGCAGAACAGCTTGGTTTAAAAAACATTGGCGAAGCAACAATTATTGATCCTGTAAAGGCCGAAAAAAAAGATCAGTATACTAATTTGCTTGTTGAATTGCGCAAGCATAAAGGTATGACTAGCGAAAAAGCTCAGAAGCTAGTTGAGGATCGCCTCTACTTTGGTGCTTTAATGGTGAAAGCTGGTGATGCCGATGGCTATTTGGCTGGAGCTATAAACACTACGGGCGATGTTCTGCGCCCTGCATTACAAATCATTAAAACCCAAAAAGGGATTTCGGTAGTAAGCGGTGCCTTTCTACTTTTCTGTAAAGAAAAACAATACGGTAAGGATGGTTTGGTAGTTGTTGCCGACTGTGCAGTTACACCTAACCCCGATAGCAAAGAACTTGCCGAAATTGCTGTAGCAAGTGCTCGTACGGCTCGTTCGCTTGCCGATATGGAGCCTCGTGTAGCTCTTCTTAGTTACTCCACTATGGGTAGTGGTAAGGGCGAGGATGTGGATCGCGTTGTTGAAGCCGCAAAGCTTGCCAAGGAATTAGCACCCGAAGTAATGATTGATGGCGAAATGCAAGCCGATGCCGCTTTAGTGGAAAGTGTTGGCAAACTTAAAGCTCCCGAAAGCAAGGTTGCTGGTAGTGCAAATGTTTTAGTTTTCCCTTCGCTTGAGGCTGGTAATATTGGCTACAAACTAGTACAACGTCTTGGTGGAGCTGTAGCTATTGGTCCTATCCTTCAGGGGATGGCTGCACCTGTAAACGACCTTTCGCGTGGTTCGTCGCCCGAAGATATCTATAACATGATTATCATTACCGCAGGGCTTGCCCTTGGTAAATAGCAACTCTTTCCAATAACCTCTCTCGTTTCCCAATGGGAGAGGCTATTGGGGATGGGTATGCTTTTTTATTTTCATTTAATGCAATAACAAAGTAGTACAATAACCTTATGAATATCCTTGTTCTAAACTGTGGTAGTAGCTCGGTTAAATATAAACTATTGGGCATGCCCGAAGGTACGGTTAAAGCTCAGGGCGTGGTTGAACGCTTGGGGCTCGAGGGCTCGTTCCTTAAACTTACTCAGCCAAACGGCGAAAAGGTTGTTCTTGAAAAAGACCTTCCTGAGCATACTGCAGCTATCGAATTTATTTTACAAACCATAACGAGCGATACCTATGGTTGCATTAAAAACTTCAACGAAATTAATGCCGTAGGGCATCGGTTGGTTCATGGTGGTGATAAGTTTACCGAAAGTGTGCTTATTAACGATGATGTTGTTGCAAAGGTTGAAAGTTGTATCGACCTAGCTCCCCTTCATAACCCCGCAACGCTTAAAGGCATCGAAGCTGTTACAAAGCTTCTTCCAACTACACCTCAGGTTGGCGTTTTCGATACGGCTTTCCAACAAACCATGGAGCCAAAAGCGTATATGTTCCCCATCCCTTACGAGTATTACGAAAAATATGGAATACGTCGCTATGGGTTCCACGGAACGAGCCATCGTTATGTAAGCCGAAGAGCTTGTGAATTTACGGGTCTTGATTATAACAATTGTAGAATTATTACCTGCCATATTGGTAATGGTGCTTCGATGAATGCAATCGTTAACGGTAAATGTATCGATACAACCCTTGGCCTTACACCAACTGATGGACTAATGATGGGTACACGTTGCGGAGCTGTTGACCCTGGTATGCTAATTTTCCTCGCTGAAAAAGAGGGATTTTCGTACAAAGAACTTTCGGACATGGTAAACAAAAAGAGCGGTGTACTTGGTATTTCGGGGATAAGTAGTGATATGCGCGAAATCGAAAATGCCATTGAGGAAGGAAAACCACGAGCTATTCTTGCCCTTGATATGTATGAGTATCGAATAAAGAAGTATGTGGGCGAGTTTGCTGCTGCTATGGGCGGTGTAGATTTAATTGTGTTTACTGGTGGAGTAGGTGAAAACCAACCTCGCACACGCGACTTTGTTTGTAGTAATATGGAGTTTATGGGCATCCACTTTGATAGTGAAAAGAACAAAAACCTCCGTGGTAAGGAAGCTCTTCTTTCAACCCCCGAAAGCAAGGTTAAGGTTTGTGTAATACCTACCGATGAAGAATTGATGATTGCACGCGATACGTT
>JASBZJ010000108.1 GCA_029983495.1 Porphyromonas sp. | reverse complement strand
CCAACAAATTTAATCTACTATAGCCCCTAATTAGAGGGGTTAAACTTATACTTCTTATTTTTCAAAGGTCTCTGAATGCACCAAACTATAGAAACAAAATAAAAGGGGCGAACAAAAATAATCCGTCCCTTATTTATCTGTAAGGTTGCTTCAAAAAGCAAGTAACCTTTATCGAAGAGTTACTGTTTTTTATAAAAATCGTTTTCAACTATTGTACGCACAGCTTCTCGAAGTTCAGGTATTTGAATGCGTTCAATAACCTCAACAGCAAATGCTATACTTAACATTATCCTGGCTTCATCTTCAGGAATACCTCGTTGTTGCATATAGAATAGTGCATCCTCATTTAATTGACCTGTTGTCATTCCATGTGAACAATGCACATCATCAGCATATATTTCTAGGAAAGGTTTAGCATAGGCACGGGCTTCTGGTGATAATAACAAGTTTCGATCTTGCTGGTACGCTGTGGTTTTCTGCGCCCCTTGAGCAATAAAAATTCTACCCGTAAACGAGCCTACTGCATTATCCATAAGTAGGTACTTAAAAAGTTCATCAGTATGGCATTCTGAAACAACATGCTCCACCCGAGTAAAATTATCAATATGGCAATCTTTATGACCTAAAACCAGTCCATTAAGAATAAGCTCTGCTCGCTCGCCCATAAAACGGCTTCGGTAATTGTTCCTAGTAAAGCCATTCCCCAAAGTATATTCACCCATGGTAACATGGCTATCCTCCTGCTGGCGTAAAACAATTGTTGAAAGCTTTTCGTTGTTTCCTTTCGAGCGTTCTATATCATATAATCCTAATTTAGCTCGCTTTTCAACAGCCACTTCAATTACACGATTCGACACAAAAGTTGAATCACACCCACTGTGATCAGTTAAGATAATATTAGCTTCAGCATCATCCTCGAGTATAAAAAGGAAGCGTGTAGCCACAAAAATATCGAATGGGGCTTTCATGGCCTGGATAATAAGCAGTGGATGCTGTATTCTAACCCCTTTAGGGACGTAGAAAACAAAAACATCGCGAAAAAAAAGACTATTCATAGCCACCAAGCCATCGATGTCATTTTCAGCATAACGACCGAATATCTGCTTTACATGAGCTTCCTTTTGAGGGTACTGCAACAAGAAATTGGGTAAAGAACCAACAAATACGCCATTGGGAAAAATAGTAGAAGGCTCTGTGTCGCAACCTACAAACTTATCGTTCATTATAACAGCCCGAAGTGTTTGCAGATTATTTATAACATACTCACTAAAGAATTGAGGCGTTAAAACATCATTTTTGCAACAGTTTTCAGGTAGTTCATTCGTAAAATGGAATGGACGATTAAAGAGGGCGTTAATATCGCTTCGTTTATAATCCTCCAACTTTTTTGTTGGCAATCCATAACGAATAAGGCATTCCTCTGCACTTTTCTTATTACTAAGAATAAAACCAGGATGACCTTTGAAAAAATAGCCTTTATTAGCTCGATAAGAAGCTAAAAGAGCATCAACATTATTTTGCTCCATTGCCATTGTATTAAGTTATTGTTGAGGTTCAGTTAACCATTTGTATCCTTCGCTTTCGAGTCGTAGGGCAAGAGAGGCATCACCACTTTCAACGATTGTTCCTTGGTAAAGGATATGGACAAATTGAGGTTTAATGTAATCAAGTAAACGCTGATAATGAGTTATAACAACAAACGCTTTTTCGGGAGTATATAGCTTATTTACACCATCGGCAACTGCTCGCAAAGCATCAATATCGAGTCCACTATCGGTTTCATCAAGAATAGCCAATGTGGGGTCGAGCATTGCCATTTGAAATATTTCGTTTTTTTTCTTTTCACCACCCGAAAAGCCTTCATTTACAGAACGCGAAGTAAGACGTTTATCGATTTGAACGAGTTTCCGTTTCTCGTCCATAAGCTTCAAAAAATCGGCAGCACCAATGGGGTTCATTCCTTTTGCTTTTCGCATTTCGTTAAGTGCAGTGCGCATAAATATAGGCATACTAACACCTGGAATTTCCATAGGATATTGAAAACTAAGAAATATACCCAAGTGAGCACGTTCCTCTGGTTCGAGTTCTAAAAGCGAAGTTCCTTTGTAGGTAACTTCACCTTCAGTTACTGTAAAGTTGGGGTTACCACAAAGCACCCCCGAAAGTGTACTTTTTCCACTTCCATTAGGTCCCATTATGGCATGTATTTCCCCCTCGTTTATCGAAAGGTTAATACCCTTTAGAATTTCTTTTTCGGGGTTACTAGTTACAACCGCATGTAAGTTTTTTATTTCGATGAGCTTTTTACTCATAATATATATATTGATATTGGTAATGAGCGTTATAGATAATACGACTGCGTTTTAACGAAGCACGTAGTTTTTTGAATGTTAACCAACCGACCCCTCGAGCGATACACTAAGTAATTTTTGAGCCTCTACAGCAAACTCCATTGGTAGTTTTTGCATCACTTCGCGAGCATATCCATTCACCACAAGAGCTGTTGCTTCTTCCATTGGAATTCCACGCTGATTGCAGTAAAAAAGTAAATCCTCGCTAATTTTACTCGTGGTAGCCTCGTGTTCTATAATTGCAGTATCGTTACTTACTTCGGCATATGGGTAAGTGTGCGCTCCGCAATGATTGGTTAGCAACAAACTATCGCATTGTGAGTGATTGCGGGCATTGTGAGCATTTTTTCCAATCGAAACCAAACCTCTAAAGCTGTTTTGGCTACTGCCAGCACTTATGCCTTTCGAAACAATTGTACTACGGGTATTCTTCCCCAAATGTATCATTTTCGTTCCAGTATCGGCTTGCTGATAATTGGATGTTACAGCTACAGAATAAAACTCGCCAACGCTGTTATCACCTTTAAGAATGCAACTAGGGTACTTCCAAGTGTGCGATGAGCCTGTTTCGACTTGTGTCCACGATAACTTTGCATTATCGCCACGACAAATACCTCGTTTCGTAACGAAATTATAAATACCTCCCACCCCATTCTTGTCTCCTGGGTACCAATTCTGCACTGTTGAGTACTTTACCTCAGCATTCTTTTCAACTATAATTTCCACAATGGCAGCATGTAGTTGATTTTCGTCGCGCATGGGAGCCGTACAACCTTCCAAATAACTTACGTAGGCTCCTTCTTCAGCAACAATTAAAGTACGTTCGAATTGACCTGTATTCCTTGCATTAATGCGGAAATAAGTTGAAAGCTCCATAGGGCAACGCACCCCATTGGGGATATATACAAACGAACCATCACTAAAAACAGCCGAGTTAAGTGCAGCAAAATAGTTATCGGTAAAAGGAACTACCGACCCCATATATTTCTTTACCAAATCGGGGTGATTTTTTACAGCTTCACTAAATGAACAGAAAATAATTCCAAGCTCAGATAACTTTTCACTAAACGTAGTTTTTACTGAAACACTATCCATTACGGCATCTACAGCAGTACCTGCAAGAATCTCACGTTCGTGAAGAGGTATACCAAGCTTATCAAAAGTTTTCATAAGCTCGGGATCAATTTCTTTCTTTTCTCCTGAATTAAGTTTTGGAGCCGCATAATAAACAATATCATCGTAATCGATAGGCGGAAAGTATAGATGCGCCCACTCAGGCTGTTTCATCGTGAGCCATTTTCGATATGCCTTAAGGCGGAACTCAAGCAACCATTCGGGTTCATCCTTTTTACCCGATATCATTCTTATAGTATCTTCCGATAGACCTTTGGCTATAGTATCGGTATCTATGTTTGTTACAAAACCATATTTATAATCACCCTCAGTAACATCTTTAAGTAGTTCTTCTTGTTGATTGTTTTCGGGTGCCACTATCTTATTCTTTTCAATGTCCATAACCTATAATGCAATCGTATCACAAGTAAATAGGGGCTTTTTTGTTCTGTAGACAACATTAAATTTCCCACTACTCGCTGCCTGTTGTTACTTCGCTATAACTATTATCAAGCTACTTCGGCTAAGGTAGCATTCTTTACTCGTTGCAAAGTTAGTACATATAACAGAGAAACAAATGATACCTTAAAAGATTTTGTATATAACAACGAGAAAAGACATAAAAACACGGAGGTGTAAAATCCATCAGCGAATTAACACCTCCGTACGTTTTTTTTAAACGAATATTCAGTAATTCTCCTGCAACATTACTTTTTTCGAGTAATACGCTTCCTAACTGTTTTCTCTTTTTCAAGTTTAACCAAAGGTGATTCGTACTCCGGCCACAGCACCTCCTTTTCGTAAGGTTTAATGTAAGCAATAGCATCTCCCTTGCTAACAACCGCCCCCTGAGGAACTGTAACTTCGGTAACTTTACCAGTAGTAAGGCTATTAACCTCCGTTAGTTGACCAAATTGGTTCTGAACAAAACCAAGGGGTTGCCCTGTTGCCACTTCAGTACCAACCGATAAGCTTTTGCTACCAGCTACAGGATCCACTTCCCACAGTAGAATACCGCGTTCAGGGGCTTCTAATGCAATACTTCCACTTCGCATTGCTTTTTTGATTTCGGACTCATCAAAGCCTTTTTTAGCTAACCGTTCTGCTCTGGCTTTCGATAAATCATCTTCAAAGCGTTGTTTTGCTACGCCACTCCTATAGTCGCGGTACTGGCGATCGTGCATGGCAAGTTCAAACAATTCCTCATCATCCTTACCGTAATCCCAACCATTATCGTCCATTTCCTTGCGATATTCTTCCAAAGAATCAGGGTAAAACTGCTGAGGATCGGCATCGCTAAATTCAAACCCTTTTTCTTTCGCCAAAGAAACAATTTCCTTGTCAAGTTTCCCTGGTAATCGCCCCGCTTTACCTAAAATCATATTCCAAGTATTTTGGTCGATTGCTTGCCAACGACCCTTACCCGTAATAATGTTATACACATTCATAAGGGCAATATTTTTCACATACTGACTAAAGGGTGTTACTAATGGTGGATAACCTACACGTGGCCAAACATATGCAACTTCATCAAAAAGCTTTACCAGCAAATCATCAATCGACAGTTCCTGTTCCCCCTTATTACGGAGATACATATTAATTCCCGAGTGAACACCTGCCAAGTCTGCCATCATTGAGCCCATCATACCTCCAGGTAAACCACAACCAATTAGCAACGACGAAAGCTCCTTGTTTTGCTCATTAATAAAATAGCCAAGCCAATTATCAATAAACTCCTGCGTTTTCGAACGAACCGCCATATAAGCGTTCATATTTATAGTCGGAACGTCAAAACCAGCATCGAGCAACATTTCTTGAATAGTGATAACATCAGCATGCCGTTTTCCCCACGATAAAGGCTCCATACCGACATCTATTATATCGCATCCAGCTTTACATACTTCCAAAATTGAAGCTACTGCAAAACCTGGGCCAGTATGGCTATGGTACTCAATGGTAATATTTGGATGCTTTGCTTTTATATCCCTCACCAATAAACCTAGGAAGTGGGGGCGACCAATTCCTGCCATATCTTTCAAGCAAATTTCGTCAGCCCCAGCCTCGATTAATTCATCAGCAAGCTTGGAGTAATACTCAACTGTATGAACGGGAGAATAGGTTATACAAAGAGTAGCCTGAGCTGTCATGCCTGCATCATGGGCATACTGAATCGATGGTATTATGTTACGTGGATCATTTAGCCCATCAAATATACGTGTTATATCAACCCCTTGTGCATGCTTTACTTTATAGAAGAGTTGGCGAACGTCCTTTGGAACAGGGTACATGCGAAGCCCGTTCAAAGCTCTGTCCAAAAGGTGTGTTTTTATTCCAGCTTGGTTAAAGGGTTTTGTAAAGGCACGAACAGCTTCGTTAGGGTTATTCCCCGCCATTAGTTGGACTTGCTCAAATGCACCTCCATTAGTTTCAACACGGCTAAAACACCCCATTTCAATGATAAGTGGAGCTACTTCGGCAAGTTCTTTTGCCGTTGGCTGAAACTTGCCAGAGGACTGCCACATATCTCGGTACTTGAGGCTAAAGGCTATCTTTTTTTTCTGCGCCATAGTTCTCTTTTCTAATACTAGTCTTTTGTTCTTACTCTATTAATTATTAATACGGCAAATGCCTTGTTGGCTAGTGACGAAACAACTTTACATGGTGTTCATTACTGATGTTCAACAATAGAACAATTTAGCACTAACCTCAACAAAGGTAATGAATTCAACAAAAAGTTCCTCACACATTAAAAAGAGTCATTTTCTTTCAATTAATCTGATGTCATTTTTAGAGAGTACTGAAAAATCGATTCCAGATTGAGACCTTTACAGGGCAACAAGTCACATTATAGGTTGTTATCTATTTGGCAATGAATGGATTTATTCGCATATTTGAAGTAGTAAAATGAAGTAAATATGGGCACACAGTCCAAATCAACGAACGAAGAAGTGAGCTTTGCTGATGTAATGCTCGAAGAACGCTATCGCA
>JASBZJ010000107.1 GCA_029983495.1 Porphyromonas sp. | reverse complement strand
GTAAGTTTAAATAGGTCCAATTTTGGCCATCGTACATATGTCGGTCAAATTCTATCGCATACACATTATCGTAAGGAAGCGTAGGGTTATTCATAATCATTACATACTGCGAATGCAAATTTCGGTTCTCGCCAAAAAGTTCCTTAAAGAACGATTGTGGCGTGTATTCCTTTGAACTAATCACGTTTCCTTGTTTATCTTTTAAGGTGTAATTAAACTTTTTTACAGGCTCGCCAAGGTTCAGCACTAGTAACTGATAAATGCTTTTTAGGGCTTGCTCCTTTTGTTTAAGCAATTCAGCGTCCGAAGCTCCTTTCGAACTAGCAGTTCGTATACGAATACCCGTTTGGCGAAGTAATTGCCCAATTAAACTCGAAAGCATTGCCGTATTATTACTACTATAGGTTTCGGGCATAACTTCGCTAGGTACAACCCCATATTTCATAAAGTTATCACTAATGCCTGTAAACTGCCCACCATCGTTAATCGGGTTACGGAATAGCCACTCTACTTTACGGTCGGAATCGGGTAATTTACGTGTATCAATAATCGCTTGTAAAAAGAGGTTCGATTTTTCGAGTTGGTCGTAAAAGAAGTTATAATTCTGCGAAAAGAAAAGTGTTGCAAGGTTATGCTTTTGCATAGCCTCGGCACGTAACACATTTAACCCCGTAAAAAGCCAGCATCGCCCCGATTGCTTTTGGTCGGTTATTCCTTGGCTTTCCACATAGTTTGTAAAGTTTCCGTCAAGGGGTAAGCCTCGCTGAGCGTTTACTGCGGTCATACCATGGGCAATAATGGAGTTTTGCAAGGCTCGGGTAGCGAGGGTTTTATCTATTCCTTGGCTAAATTCGGTTAATAGTTCGCTCGTAATACCATACTTACTGCTTCCTGCCCGTTCGGGAGCCTGAGCAAAGCCATTATTAGTTACGCATAGGCAAAACAATGCCATTAGCGATAATGAGGAGAATACCTTTTTCATAGATATGTACTTTAAAAGATTTACTGAATAATTGCAAAACGAATATGATAACTTACTTTACTTGTGGGGTCGTAAAGCAATGCGGTATATACACCAGCAGGCAAACGCTCGCCTCGTGCATTACGTGCATAAAACTTGTAGCTAGCACCCGAGGATGTAGCCATATGTATTAACTCGCCACTAGCGTTTACTATTTTCAGCTCCATACCCGAAACAAGCCCAGTAAAGGTAATATCATCGGGATTTTCGGGTCGAAGAGGGTTAGGGAAAACGTGTACACTACTTTTTGACTCGTTTGTAAATGCATTGCTACCGGTATTGTAACAAATTAACCCCTCACCAGTGGCAATATATAAAGTTCCTGTTTGCTCGTCGAGTTCGAGCGTGCGAATTGTATTACTCATAAGTGGGCTATTGTAGCGGTTGAAATGTTCGAGTATTTCAGAGCCATCTGCCGAAAGTAAATAAAGACCATCATTAGCGGTTCCCACCCATTTATTATTCTTCGCATCAACGGCAAGAGTATTGATGAAAACATTATCAAGCACATAGTAAAGGTTTGGCTCTTTACCCCCAACAGGGCGTGTAGCAATGGGGGTTTTACCTTCGCTTATGGGCAAGTTGGGGTTATTTATTACTAGGGGACCCTTATTGGTTCCAAGCCATAACACTCCATTTTTATCCAAAATCATGGCATTGTAGTAGGTGGCTTCAATAAGCTTTCCGTTTCTGTCGGGGAATTGCGAAATATAATACACCTTATCGTCGCCGGAATCAGATAAAGTTCCCATTGTATTTATAACATATATTGCCTGAATGCCTGTTGACCCATGGCGTAACACGTTTAACCACAAAGTTCCATTTGCCAATTGAACGAACGAACCGAAGGTATCAACATTTCGAGCTTCGGGGTACGTAAGTGTTACCCATTGCCCTTCCTTTGTTAGGATATGGATGTTGTTTTCGATATTCCCTTGCGTCATCCATAGGTTTTCATCCTTATCAAAAAACAACGACGAAACGCGAACAAAAAGATTTGCGTAATCTTTGCCAGGCAGAGCCGATTCAAGCGGACTATTTGATAAGGTATACTGTTTAACTATTTCTCCATTCCGAATTTCGAATAATCCATTACCCCAACTTGAAGTAAATATATGTTGCGGATCCGAAGGGTCAGCAACAACCGAAACAAGATCCCAAAATTCGCTTCGATAAGTTTCAGGCACATTTTGGCGAATTATGCTACTCCATTGTTGTTTATTATCCTTAACCGATAAAGCTCCTTGTTGCCAATTCCTATCGGTACCTCGGCCTCCTGCCACTGCATAATAATAACCATTACGAAGAAAGGACGAAAAAATTGAGTTTGTACTTGGACCATTATAGGTTATTACCGTAGGTTCGCCAATTATTCCATCGTTATTAAGCTGATATAAAACAGCTCCGTTTACAGCATATCCCGCACGGTTACTATTATTGGTTAGAGCATCAACATTATGCAATAAGGGTATTAGTTTATAGTCGCCATTGTTATTTTCGAACCCCTTTAACCCATCCTCGGTGTTGGCGTATACAGCATAGGGCGTAACAAATAGTTTCCTTACGTTTTTTGCTTGTTCCTCGGCTTTCTTCTGCACTGGGTTGAACAGGATAAGCATACCTGTTTTATGTTCCAACAGTAACAGTGAACTTCCAAGAGTAGCAATTTCGTCAACTTCGTTTATACCCCATGGTTGTGTATTTATTTGTTCCCATTGTGAGGGATCCTGCAAATTGCTAGATTCGCTTCCTTGCCACAACTTGCCCTCCTCGTCAACCACAAACAAGGTATTGCTGGTAACGGCAACATCCTTTGTGCGTTGATGAATAAAATAGGTAGCATCGATTCGGCTGGTTGCTGTGTTTACTTTAGCAATACCAAAACCTGTTGCCAAGTAAACCAAATCGCCTTGCGATACCATACGGTATGCCGAATAATTAGTTACCGAAACATTGTTGGCAATAGCTGAAATACTTGTTACAGGTTTTCCTTCAGTTATTAAATCGAGTGTTCCATCCTTGTAGTAAACAAGCAATGTTTTTGTTTCGAGATTATAACATATTTTTTCGACTCCATGGCTACTAAGCCCCTCTTTTGTTCCAATTATATTGGGAGTAGTTATGTTAGCTTTATCGGAAATAACAAAAAGGCTACCTTCGCTTACTATGTAAAGCGAACTCCCCACCTCTTCGATTTGCGTAATTGTATTAAAACCTGGCACTTCCTGCCATAAGTAATCCTGCCCTTTTATGGAAAAGATATTTAATAGTACGCACAAAGCGAAAATAACCAGCCCTGGCAAGAAAAGTCTTTTTTTACACATATCCTTAACGAACAACGTCATTACTATAGTAGGTAACGCTTAGTAAAGCCGAAGTATTGCACAATAATAAAGGCCTCTATTATTGTGTGGTTAAAAAGGTGGCGAAACAGTTTAATGCTCTTTTGCGGTGGCTTATTTTATTTTTTTCGGTTTCGCTCATTTCGGCAAACGTTACATTGTAACCATCAGGAACAAATAAACTGTCGTAACCAAAGCCGTTTTTACCACGCTCGTTTGTGGCAATTACCCCTTTAACCACACCTTCAAATAGGTGTTCCTCGCCTGTAGGTGCAATGTAAGCAATAACTGTACGGAACTGTGCCTTCCATGGTGTAGGCAACGCATGTAATTCATGCAATAGTTTACGGCGATTTGCCACATCGTTGTGTACTTCGCCAGCAAACCGAGCTGAAAGTACCCCTGGAGCCCCATTTAGGAGTTCCACTTCAAGACCTGTATCATCGGCAATTACAGGTAGCCCTTGCGCAAAGGTAAATAAGCTTCGAGCTTTAATAAGCGCATTCCCTTCAAGGGTTAAGGCATTTTCCTCGGGTTCGAACTGATAACCTATATCCTTAGGCGAAACAATTTCGGCAATGGGCGATAGAATTGCTGCCACTTCTTCGATTTTATGAGGGTTAAACGAGGCAAAAAGTAGTTTGTCCATTTTATTTATCTTTGCTGAGCTTGTTTGCGTTATAAGCTCGTTATTATAGTATGGTACAAAAATACAAATATGGCATCAGATATTAGCAATATACCCCGGTTTAAGTTGTACAAGCTACTTGACGAAATCCCTAGTACTTACCGGTACATTCAAACCTATATTGCTAATGGTACACTACCTTCGGGTGCAATAGTTGATACTTTATATCAAACCGCAGGCCGTGGGCAAAGGGGGAACAGTTGGTACTCATCGTACGCATGTAACCTTTTGCCTTCGCTATTCCTTGCCACTCCGCCCATTCAGCCTCACCAAAGTGTATTTCTTTCTGATTGGATTGCCCTAAGCGTTGCTGAAGTTGTTGCCTTCTTTGCCGAAGGGTTACTTCCCGATGAGTTTCATTCGCTCCATATTGGAGCCAAAACCAAAGTAAAATGGCCTAACGACATTTACTTTGAGGAGAAAAAAATTGCAGGAATACTTATAAACCATTCCCTACGCGAAAGGATTATTGCACACACAGTTGTGGGGATAGGGTTGAATGTTAACGAACAAAGTTTTCCCTCATACTTACCAAACCCTACATCGTTAAACATCATAACTTCGCAACAGTTCAACCTAGAATCAGTTCGAAATTATTTAATTGAACGCTTAACCGAAAATTACCGTTTAGTTTTAGGCAATGGTTCTCAGCTTAGTCTTTTACACTCGCTTTACGAAAAGCACCTTTTGGGGAAGAACGAACTACGTGTATTTCTTGACGCAACTACCAATAAAACGTTTGAAGGTATTATTAAGGGTGTCGCAAACGATGGTCGCCTGCAAGTATGGAACTGCTCGCAACAAGCACTACAAATTTTTACTTTTAAGGAACTAGTATATATGCACGAATAGGCAAAAGCTACCCCCCCCTTTTTAATAAGCCCAGTCTCAATGATTTTGATGTAACTTTGCAGAAGATATTATTGTAGCCAGTAGAACATTCCTCACAAACCCCAAAATATTATTTACACGGATGAAAAAACTAATTAAACGTAGCACCCTTATTGCTAGTATTTCGCTTGCTTTTACTCTGCTTCTTGCTAGTTGTGTAATGGACAAAACCTTTAAGTGGGAGCAAGTAAAGCTAGAACAGGCACAAATGCAACTGAAAGTTGGCGAAACAAAAGCCCTGGTATTACAAGGTGTACCCCAAAGTTTTACAGTAACCTACACAAGTAACAACCCCAAAGTGGCAACTTGCCAAAAGGAAAACGTTACAGCTATAAGTAAGGGGGCAACAAACATCAATGTAAAAGTTGTATGCCCCAAAGGTTATAAAAAGGAGCTTACATGCCACATTGAGGTAACAGAGTAAATTATTTTATTCCACAGCGATAAACTCAGTAGGCGAGCATACGTTATGTTCGCTTACTTTTTTTATCCGTATTCGACTGTTGTATAATTGAACCCTTTGTAATAGTATAATAATACCCCATCTGCCACATTCTTTTTCCATTCGAACGCAGTAGCTGTTCGTAGTATAAGCTCCCGTACTCTTAGGCTCAAAGCCTTATAATCTCTGGCACACAACAAGGCTTTCCCATTGCAGGATAATATGCCGAAAAATTATTTTCAAAGAATGCTATTTTGTAATAAAAAAAGTGGTACAGGAATAATCCTCTGCACCACAAACAACCTTTTAGTACTATAAAAGTCTTGGGTGACTCGGGTGGGATTCAAACCCACGACCTTCAGAACCGGAATCTGACGCTCTATTCAGCTAAGCTACCGAGCCTACACTATGCGATTGTAGTTTCTTACTAAAAAACTACTTCACAAAGGTACTGCTTTTTATCAAAAGCCCATTCGCTACAGAATAAGAAAATTCTGCAATAGAACATATCCTATGAGACTGTTGCAAAAGTCAACAGTCTCACAATCTTGCGAGCAAGATTGTCCTGACTTTGCAGAAAGGATGAAGCGCAAGGCACTGAGGGTGAGGTCTGAAGGGAGCATACCTCCGTATGTGACCGAAGCCGAATCCCGAAAGTAACACAGCGATTCGCCTTTATGCAACAGGCTCCCTATAGGGAAAAAGGCATTTAATTACATCTCCCTGAATGGCGATTCAGCCTCATGAACATCTTTAATAGAAGCATAAACCGCACCATCGGAAACAAAAACTTTCACATCTCCATTAGCAACAATTTTTTCAACCGAGGTAATTACGTTTCCTTTATCATCATGCATTATTGCAAATCCTCTTTCAAGTGTTTTTTGTGGATGCAACAATTTAAGTAAACGACTCCAGTGGTCAAGCTCGTTTTTACGTTGCGTGATACTAAGTTTTGCTAACGCTGGTAATCTTTCGGTAAAGCGATATATATCCTCACGCTCGGCATTTATCCGATACTTTAGTGTTGGCGCAAGCATTGTTGCCATGGTGTTTATCCTACTAAGCTGGTTATGAGTAAAAAAAAGCATT
>JASBZJ010000106.1 GCA_029983495.1 Porphyromonas sp. | reverse complement strand
AAATGCTCCGAAGTTTTGATCTTTTCATCAGGAGAAAAATAAAAATGAACCTGAACAAATTAATGATACTCTGGGGCGGATCTGCGTGTTCACCCGAACCCAAACAACATAACATTGCCAACCATGGTAAATCATGATCCACCAACCCACAAATGAATACGTTTATTACCAAATAGATAATAATAAAAACAGCGACTCTTACTGTGCAAAGGTCTTCTGATATTATGTTTTACATCTTACTACAGAAAAGTAGGTGTATACTCTCTAGTAAATAAACGAATAGGTCAACAATAATACGTATTTTTGTAGGGGAATGCAAGTAATGTAAAGCTAGCAAACCGTACAGAATATGGTGATGACCGAACGGATATATGTTCTTGATAGTATTGATGCCGAAACCTTGTATGGGGTAAATCGATCGAATTTAGCACTCATTCGGCACTTATTCCCCTCGTTACACATCATTGCAGGCGAGGACGTAATAAAAATACTAGGCGAAAGCCACAAAATAGATGAGGTAGTTAAAGTATTTGACGCCCTTGCTGAACATGTGGATCGCTACAACAGCCTTAACGAAGAGGAAGTTCGGCGTATTGTTGCAGGTGAGGATCTCACATCTCCTCCGCCACAGCACCACATACTATATGGAGCGAGGGGTAAAAGCATTGCAGCTCGTGGTAAACATCAGCAGGATATGGTTAATGCCTTTTCGCAAAAGGATTTAATTTTTGCAGTTGGACCTGCGGGTACCGGCAAAACCTATATAGCCATATCGCTTGCGGTTAAAGCTCTTAAGGAAAAACATATCCGGCGTATTATTTTATCGCGACCAGCCGTTGAAGCTGGTGAAAAACTAGGTTTTTTACCTGGCGAAATGAAGGATAAGCTCGACCCCTACTTGCAACCGTTATACGATGCTTTGGAAGAAATGATTTCGGCACCTAAACTGAAAGATTACATTGAACAAGGAACAATTCAAATTGCGCCCCTTGCATTTATGCGAGGACGTACATTAAATGATGCGGTAATTATACTCGATGAATCGCAAAATACCACTATACATCAAATGAAAATGTTCCTTACTCGTATGGGTTTTCACTCTAAAATGATTGTTACGGGCGATGTAACGCAAATCGATTTACCCTACGGAACAAAAAGTGGACTAAAACATGCCCTTTCGCTTTTAAAAGGAATAAACGAAATAGCCACTATTGAATTCGACAAAACCGATATCGTACGCCACCCTTTAGTAAGGCAGATTGTTGCGGCTTACGACAAAGAGAACGAAGCCAAAGCACTTGCCAAAGAAGGCAAAACAATGAACGAATTGCCGATAGAACAGGGATATGACTCGAACTATAACGAACAAAATTCTCTTGATGAAAAATCACAACACGAGGATGACCTTCGTACAACAGTTTAATACAATACAATTATGCAAGAAACGCTACTTGAGACTAATTTAAGCCTCCCTAAACAGGAAAAAGTTTTCCACGGTAAAGTTCGCGATGTGTATTTTTTCGAAAATGACCTCGTGGCAATGGTTACCACCGACCGTATTAGTGCATTCGATGTTATTCTACCAGTAGGT
The DNA here is from genome assembly GCA_029983495.1 of Porphyromonas sp. Taxonomy (GTDB): domain Bacteria; phylum Bacteroidota; class Bacteroidia; order Bacteroidales; family Porphyromonadaceae; genus Porphyromonas. Next base: position 4,919 of record JASBZJ010000106.1, on the reverse strand, counting down.
ATTCCCTATAAAGGGCAGGTACTGAACCAAATTGCGGCTGAGCAACTCGATGCCGTACGCGACATCTTGCCTACTTGGAAAATTAATACCCCCGACCCAATGGTTACCATTGGTTACAAATGCGAACCTGTAAAGGTTGAAATGGTTATTCGTGGTTATATAGCAGGCAGTGCATGGCGTGCTTATAAAAATGGCGAACGAACCATATGTGGGGTTGCCCTACCTGAGGGTCTAAAGGAGAACCAAAAGTTGACTAAACCTATAATTACCCCAACCACTAAAGCAGATGAAGGCCACGACGAAAATATTTCGCGTGAAGAAATTATTGCCCAAGGGTTGGTAAGTAAGGAGGATTACGAACTTATGGAACAGTATACTTATCGCCTATTTGAAAGAGGTACTCAGTTAGCTAAGGATAGAGGGCTTATACTTGTTGATACTAAATACGAGTTTGGTAAAAAGGATGGTAAAATATACCTCATTGACGAAATTCACACTCCCGATTCCTCGCGCTATTTTTATGAGGACGGATACGAAGAACACTTAGCAAAAGGTGAACCACAAAAGCAACTATCGAAGGAATTTGTTCGCCAATGGCTTATCGAAAATGGTTTTTCGGGTAAAGCTGGAGAACAGCTCCCAAAAATGGACGATACTTTTATTCAACAAGTTTCGGAAAGGTATATCGAGCTTTATGAACACATTACAGGAAAAACCTTCCAAAAGGCTACAAGCCATAACCTTGAAGAACGTATCGAAAAGAACCTTACAAAGTACCTTTCAGAGCATAAATAAAACTAATAAATAAGCGAAGCATAGTTCCCCCTTCAGTAAGGAGGAGTCGTAGCTTCGTTTTTTTACGCTTTACACCAAGCGTACGAATATCGAATAGCACGAGTAGCAACAAGGAAAAAAAGAGACTTTTAGGTCTCATGAAATGTGAGTATGTAAAAATGTATGAGTATTACCAGTATAAAACAACATAATAACGTTGACGAGCTATTCGACAACATTGCACCACGTTACGATTTTATTAATGGGTTAATGAGTTTAGGTATGCATCAGCAATGGCGCTCGAAACTTATTAAGTTACTTCGCCCCTCGAGACCGAAAGAAGTACTTGACGTTGCCGTTGGAACGGCTGAATTGGCTTGTAAAATCGTACGCGGAATACCCTCGGTTCGCTCGCTCGTGGGGGTTGACATTTCTACTAATATGCTTAAAGTCGGCGAAAAAAAAGTTCAGGCCAACAAACTCGAGGATAAAATTACTTTGCTCGAAGCAGATGTAAATGCACTCCCCTTCCTCGATAATAGCTTTGATGCTGTTACTTCGGCATTTGGCGTTCGTAACTTTCCCACCTTACCTAATGCCCTTAGCGAAATGTATCGTGTACTACGGCCTGGTGGGTGCATGGTTATACTCGAACTTAGTCAACCCAAGAATAAAATTTTACGCTTAGGGCACAAGATGTTCACTCATAGCTTATTGCCCTTTTTGGGTAAAACTTTTGTGCATAATAAGGCTGCCTATCAATACTTATATCAATCTATCGAGGCCATGCCTCAGTATGAACAGCTAACTACCCTCATTTCGCAAGCTGGGTTTACACATGTTTCATATCAACCTGTAACAAAGGGTATTGTAACGCTCTTTATAGCGCAAAAGTAAGCTAATAAAATATAGTTTCGTTTCATAATGACTGCAGAATACGCACTTATTGGGCATCCCCTTTCGCATTCTATTTCAAAAGAATATTTCACCACTAAATTTGCCACTGAAGGGATAGACGCTAACTATATAAATATGGATATCCCCAACTTAAGGCTACTTAAGCTTTCGCTCATTAAACATCCTCAGCTAGTTGGCTTTAATGTTACCAGCCCCTATAAAATTGATATAATCCCCTACCTCAGCGGGATCGATAAGGAAGCAGAGTATATAGGTGCCGTAAATACTGTAGTGGTTGAAAAGAAATCGGTTTTCGGTAAAAATCTTTATGGATATAATACCGATATCGAGGGCTTCACCGAAAGTATTCGTCCGCTACTTAAGCCATGGCATACTAAGGCTCTTATTTTAGGAACTGGGGGCGGTGCAATGGCCGTGAGGCGAGCATTCAAACAAATGGGAATTGATTCTACAACCGTTAGCCGGACGCCTACCAATGGGCAATCCATTGGATATAAGGAACTAACCCCTCTCCTTATCCACAATCATTCAATAATCGTAAATTGCACCCCATTGGGGATGTATCCCAATGTTCAAACTTGTGTAAGTATTCCTTATGAGGCAATAACGCCAGATCACCTATGCTACGATTTAATTTACGCTCCCGACGAAACCCTATTTCTCACAAAGTGTAAGGAACAGGGAGCTACAATAAAAAATGGCTCCGATATGCTAGTAATTCAAGCTGAAGCCTCTTGGCACATTTGGCAATCGTTCGCAAAATAGGTTACCGTTATTAAACACAATACACTCTTCTAAAATCAATTACATATATCGTATTTTTAATGAGTACTACCCTAACCGCATTATTCGGTCCACTTATCCAAATAATTCAACTTCTACTTTCGCTTTCCATCTTGGTTCTAGTACATGAATCAGGGCATTACCTCGCAGCCCGTCTGTTCAAAGTAAAGGTTGAAAAATTCTACCTTTTTTATGATGTTAGTGGCAAAGCCCTACTTCGTTATCGAAATAAACGAAATGGAACAGAATATGGTATTGGGTGGTTACCTTTGGGGGGATACTGCAAAATAAAAGGGATGTACGACGAGCAGTACCTCAACACTGGAGTACGTCAACCTGCTCAAATCGATGAAATGCGTGCAAAACCCGCTTGGCAAAGAATTATTATTATGATTGCGGGTATTGTATTCAACCTCATTTTTGCCATGATGATTTACATTGGTCTAACCTATCAAGCTGGTGAATATAGCTTGCCAAGTAAAGAGGTAACGGCAGGCATGATGTTCTCAGAGGTCGCTCACAACATAGGCTTTAAGGATAATGATATAATCTTAACTGTTGATGGCAAAGAGCTTGACGTATTAAATGAGGACTTTATAAAACAAGTAATTGAAGCAGACAATGTAGTGGTGCTCCGTAATAACGAAAAGGTAAACATTGCCATTCCAAATGATATGATGCGACGCGTAATTGCAAGCAAAGAAGGGTTGATGGGCATTCAAACTCCATTCATTGCGGATTCGGTATTCCCCAATACCCCAGCTTCTGTTGCAGGGCTTTGTAAGGGAGATAAACTTATAGCCATAGATACTATTTCGATTGCTGATATTAGCGAAGCCCAACATGTTTTTTCTTACTCAAAAGGAAAACCGACACAACTTACCATTCTTCGTGGGGATGATTCAATTCGTACGATGGTTACGCCCGATTCTTCAGGCCGTATTGGTGTAGGACTTGCTGGACTAGCTTCGGTATACCCAATAAAACACACCAATTACAACTTTTTTGAGGCAATACCACTAGGCATAAAACGTGCATACAAAACACTTTTTGGTTATGCCGATAACATGAAGTATGTATTTACAAAGGAGGGAGCAAACTCAATGGGCGGTTTTATTTCAATGGGGCGTTTATTTTCGGGAGGTTTTAGCTGGCAAACTTTTTGGACCATTACAGCACTCCTTTCAGTAATATTTGCCTTTATGAACTTTCTGCCAATTCCCATGCTCGATGGAGCCGAAATACTATTCTTGCTTATCGAGCTAGTTTCGCGCCGTAAAATTGACGAAAAAGTAATTGTAAAAACCAAATTTGTGGGGCTGGTGCTTTTACTCATTCTTTTTGTTTGGGCAAACCTAAACGATGTTTTTAGCCTCTTCTAAAAAACCGCTTCAAGGGTATTTGGGCATTAGTAATTACCTATGAATAAAGAAAATAAACGAAGTAAACCACAAGTACGTTTTATTGCCTTTCCTCGGAGCTACGAAAATAAGGTTGGATTCGATAAAGTTCGCGAACTACTTTCCATGCAAACCGAAAGTGCAATGGGGGTACAAAATATTGCAACGTTAAAACCCACACTTTCGAAAAAGATAATCGAATTACGGCTGGCAGCGGTTAGCGAAATGATGGAAATTATTTCCTCAGGGGTTGAGTTTCCATCCTTACGCTTTGCCGATCTTAGCCAAGAACTGAAAGCCCTCTCAACAGAGGGAACCTATATTGCTCGTGAAAAGCTTCCACAATTTCTATTGTTTCTTCGTAGCTGTAATGCGCTACGCGAATTTCTATCAAAGCAACAACATAATAATGCCCAAACTAGCTCACAGAACCTTTATCCCATACTGCGTAATTTTCTCGTTCCCAATATCGAGTTAATTGTTCCATTGCTTAACCACGTTGAGAAACTTTTGGACAGGTTTGGAAACATTCGCGATAATGCCACCCACGAGCTTTTACGGATTAGGAGTGAAAAGAAAAACATTGAAAAACAAAGTAGCCAAATAGCACGCCACATACTTTTAAAGGCAATTGAACAAGGATGGACCGAAAGCGATGCTTTACCAACACTGCGCGATGGGCATATAGTTATACCCATAAATCCCTCCTACAAACGGAAAGTTCGAGGCATTGTGTACGACGAGTCATCGACTGGGAAAACATCATTTATTGAACCTTTCGAAGTAATTGAAAATAATAACCGATTACGAGAGCTCGAAAACGATGAACTCCGCGAAATTATTCATATACTTGTCGAGCTAGCAAATCATATCCGCCCGTCTATTCCTTTATTACTTTCGCTTTATAATATGGTAGGTATAATTGATGGAATTAAAGCTATTGCCTTATTTGCGATCGAAGAACATGCTATAGCTCCCAAAGTTATAGCTAGACCTATCGTTAATTGGTTACAGGCTCAACACCCCTTACTTAGGCGTTCGCTG
>JASBZJ010000105.1 GCA_029983495.1 Porphyromonas sp. | reverse complement strand
GGTGCAATTACCCGATAAGGAGGGGCAAATGTACCACGTACAACTTGATAACCTTTACCTTATTCCTACAGCCGAAGTACCAATAACTAATATATATAGGGATGTAATTCTGGACGAAAAGGATTTGCCCATAAAAAATGTAGCCTTTTCGGCTTGTTTTCGTCGCGAAGCAGGCAGTTATGGTAAAGATGTGCGTGGGCTTAACCGCCTACACCAATTTAACAAGGTTGAAATTGTGTGTATCGAGAAACCCGAGTTTTCGTATGAAAGACTACAACAAATGGTGGACTACGTGCAAAGCTTAGTAGATAAGCTCGGGTTGCCTTGGCGTATTCTTCGACTTTGTGGCGGAGATCTTAGCTTTACCAGTGCCCTAACCTTCGATTTTGAAGTGTTTAGTGCTGCACAAGAACGCTGGCTCGAAGTGAGTTCGGTTTCGAACTTCGAAAGCTACCAAGCAAATCGAATGAAGTGCCGATACCGTAGTAGCGATGACAAAAAAACAGTACTTTGCCATACCCTTAATGGTAGTGCTTTAGCCCTTCCACGCATCGTTGCTGCATTACTTGAAAATAACCAAACCCCCGAGGGTATAGTTATTCCAGAAGTATTGCGCCCTTATACAGGCTTTGACCTTATAAACTAATCTACCACAAAACTTAAATGGAAGTGTATTAATACCATGGCTGGGAAAAGGAAAACCGCCACAGGTCGTGTTGTAATAAAGAACCGACGGGCATCGTACGACTACGAAATAGGTACTCGTTATACCGCTGGGCTTGTGCTTGTAGGACCCGAAGTAAAATCGATACGTGCAGGGAAAGCAGGTCTTGCCGATAGCTATTGCTACTTCCATAATAACGAGCTTTGGGTGAAAGGTGTTTATATAGCAGATTATACGTATACCTCGTATAACCGTACCGATGAAAGACGCGAGCGGAAACTATTACTTACAAAAAAGGAGTTACGAAAACTGCAAAGTGCCGTTAAGAACAAAGGAACAACAATTGTTCCTCTCGAACTTTTCTTTAACGAACGAGGCTTAGCAAAACTTGTTATTGCCGAGGCCACTGGAAAAAAGAAGTACGACAAACGTGCTGCTATTCGGGATCGGGAGGACAAACAAAAAATTGACAACGCTAAACGATATTAGCACTTTGCTAGACCTTAGCAATGTTGATTTTACCTAGAGAAGAAGGAAATATCAATATTGTTGGTTATCTTTGCAATGAAAATAGTATCATTCCTTGCCTATGGTACTTGTGTGAATACCTAAGGACAAGCAAATAAGAATTTATAAACAGAGACATGACAAAAGTAGGGATTAATGGATTTGGGCGCATTGGTCGCCTTGTGTTTAGAGCTTCTCTCGAAAGAGACGATCTTGAAGTTGTTGCTATTAACGACCTAATCGATGTTGATTACATGGCTTATATGCTTAAGTACGACTCGGTTCATGGAAAGTTTAATGGAACAGTTGAAACAAAGGACGGCCATTTGATTGTTAATGGTAAATCGATTCGTGTAACTGCTGAAAAGGAACCCGCTAAAATAAATTGGGGAGAAGTTGGCGTAGAATACGTTGTTGAATCCACGGGGCGTTTCCTTTCGAAGGAACTTAGCCAAGGTCACCTCGATGCTGGTGCTAAGTATGTTGTTCTTTCTGCTCCATCGAAGGATGATACCCCTATGTTTGTTACTGGTGTTAACCTCGATAAATACGAAAAGGGAACACAAATTGTTTCAAATGCAAGTTGTACAACAAACTGCCTTGCTCCGCTAGTGAAAGTTCTACAAGATAACTTTGGCGTTGAAATGGGTATTATGACAACAGTACACGCTGCTACAGCAACACAAAAAACAGTTGATGCCCCTAGCCTCAAGGATTGGCGTGGTGGTCGTTCGGCAATTGGTAACATTATACCTTCATCAACAGGTGCAGCCAAAGCTGTAGGTAAAGTTATTCCCGAACTTAACGGCAAACTTACTGGTATGTCGTTCCGTGTTCCTACAATGGACGTTTCGGCTGTTGACTTTACAGTTCTACTAAAGAAATCGGCTACTTACGAAGAAATTTGTAAAGCCGTAAAAAAAGCTACCGAAAACGACAAATACAATGTTTACGGTTATGTTGATGAAGACTTGGTTTCGACTGATTTTACTGGCGATCCTCGCACTTCGATTTTCGATGCTAAAGCGGGTATTGCGTTAAGCGACAAATTCGTAAAATTGGTAGCTTGGTACGACAATGAATGGGGTTATTCAAACAAAGTGCTTTGCCTAATTGCTCATATGGTTGAAGTTAACAAATAACCTACCCCAAGTAACGAACTAAGTTAATACCGCATAAAACTAATTTTGTACAAGAAGTGAGTCTTGTTTAACTAGCTTCACAGCGGTTAGGGCTCACTTCTTTGCTATATAAACAACAAGTAAGTTATAATAGTTATAACGCAAGTATGAGTACTCTTAAGGAAAAAATTGCCAGTGTAAAAGAACGTATTGCCTCAATTGAAGCTGCCAATGCCCCCGATGTAGAAGCACTTAGAATAAAGTTCCTTAGTAAAAAGGGCGAAATAAACCTTCTTTTTGACGAGTTCAAAAAACTTTCAGCTGAAGAAAAACGTGAGGTAGGTGTACTCATTAACGACTTAAAAAACTTTGCCACCGAGCGAATTCAACTTCTTAAGGAAACTCTAAATGCAAACATAGGCTACGACCACCTTGATGTAACACGCAATGCCGAACCCATTGTGCTAGGGTCGCGCCACCCGCTTACACTTGTTAAGCAAGAGGTATGCGAAATTTTTTCACGCTTAGGCTTTAGTGTTGCCTTAGGATCCGAAATTGAAGACGATTACCACGTTTTCTCGGCATTAAATTTTGCCGACGACCACCCCGCTCGAGACATGCAAGATACCTTTTTTATTGCCCATAAGCCCGATATTCTATTGCGAACCCACACAAGTTCAGTACAAGTGCGTGTAATGGAGCAACAACACCCCCCAATTCGGGTTATTTGCCCTGGTAGGGTGTACCGTAACGAAGCAATATCGGCTCGAGCTCACTGTTTTTTTCATCAAATAGAGGGTCTATACATCGATAAAAATGTTTCGTTTGCCGACTTGCGCGAAGTTCTGCTTTTCTTTGCTCAGGAATTCTTCGGGAGCGATACAAAAATAAGGTTGCGACCAAGTTACTTCCCCTTTACCGAACCAAGTGCCGAAATGGACGTTTCGTGTAATATTTGCCATGGGCAAGGTTGTGCATTTTGCAAACATACCGGCTGGGTTGAAATACTAGGTTGTGGCATGGTGGATCCAGCAGTTTTGGAAGAAAGTGGAATTGATTCATCGCTTTATAGTGGATATGCTTTTGGGCTTGGTGTTGAAAGGATGACAAACCTAAAATATCGTGCTAAGGACTTACGAATGTTTAGTGAAAACGACCAGCGTTTCCTTTCGTTATTCCAAGGAGTACACTAATTCCGTTCGTTCGCTACTTATCTTTTATCCGAAACATACCCTCTCACAAAAGTGGTTCATTTTTATACTTTACCACTATTAAAGAATAGACAGAGGGAGTATAATATTTTTTCAACCAGTATACATAATAGTTTTGCTACTAGCCGAACGCTACCATTCGGTACTTAACACCTTTGCCGAACTTATGCCGAATGTTGATACGGAATTGCACTACCGCAACGACTATGAACTACTTGTTGCGGTAATGCTTTCTGCACAATGTACCGATAAGCGGGTAAATATGGTTACACCTAGCCTATTTGACCAATTCCCTACCCTAGCAAGTCTGGCGAATAGTACCCCCAGCGAAGTATTTACCCTCATCTCGAGCATTAGTTATCCCAATAGCAAAGCTAAACACCTAGTTGAAATGACTCAGATGGTTCAAAACCAGTTTGAAGGAATAATACCATCCACGCGCGAAGAGTTAATGAAATTACCAGGTGTAGGACGTAAAACAGCAAATGTTATGCTTACTGTTTACTTTCAGAAGCCTGCAATGCCTGTTGATACACATGTTTTTCGTGTGAGTCGAAGAATAGGACTAGTTCCACAAACAGCTAAAACCCCCGATGCTGTCGAAAAACACTTAGTAAAACACATTCCTAAAACACTGCTTTCAAAAGCCCATCACTGGCTTATTCTCCATGGTAGATATGTTTGTAAAGCTCGTAATCCGCATTGTACTACCTGTAGCATATCTCCATACTGTAAAAAAAACCTTTCTACCAGTTTTAAATCAAACTAATTACTTTAAATACCGTCACTTATTTCTCCTAATATAGCAATTTGTTATTAGGTTGGGTTGTCATTCGTTTTTTCTAGTTATCTCTGCAGTAAGGCAACAATGCTTGGTATAGTTCCTTAAAGGGCTCGTTGTAAACCGAGAGCTTTGGGTAGTTCCATGCAAAAAGGCTTTTCATGGGTTACCTAATGGGGGAAGCCTGTTGGGTACGAATAGCATGGCATGAATAAATAGACTATATTGGGCATACATAGCTTTTTGCTCAAATTACAAACCTTCTGGAAGGAGGTTATTGGTTAAGAAATAATTATGTTCCCATTAGCATTGAATTGGTTTTCAAATCTTTTCGTTGGTACTGGTGTTGCACATTCCCTACTACTAGTATCACTAACAATTACAGTAGGATTGCTATTGGCAAAGATTAAAATTGGAGGTATATCGCTAGGTATAACCTTTATATTGTTTGCTGGTATTGTATTTGCTGAATTAGGGATGCAACTTGACCCCCAGGTTCTACACTTTTTTCAGGAGTTTGGGTTAATTCTTTTTGTGTTCTCGGTAGGGATGCAAGTTGGTTCCAGCTTTTTCGAAAATTTCCGTTCGGGGAGTGGTTACCTTAACCTTCTGTCTGTAGCAATTGTTCTACTTGGTGTGGGCTTTACTTTAGCTATAAAGTTCATCTTTAACATACCCATAAGCACTATGGTGGGGATAATGCAAGGTGCAATTACGAATACACCAGGTTTAGGGGCAGCCGAGCAAACTTATCAGGAAATGCACGGCATGACTGATGTATCGATGGGGCAAGGGTATGCTGTTGCCTATCCCCTCGGTGTACTAGGTATAATTCTTTCGATATTAGTTATTCGGGCATTGTTTAAGATAAGTGTTCCTAAGGAAGAAAGGCACTATGCTTGGAGCCATGGCGATAACATTCAAACGCCCGTTCCTTTATCGCTTTTAGTTAAAAACCCCGCTATATTTGGTAAAACGGTTCACCAACTTGCCGACCTCCTTTCGGGGCATCAGTTTGTGGTGTCGCGCATCTACAAAAAGTCGTTAGGCGAAATACTTATCGTAGGAGCCGAAACTATCCTTGAAGAAGGCGACAAAATATTTGTTATTGCTCGCGAACAAAGTGCCGAAGCAGTTACTACCATGGTGGGTCATGCTATAAAGATGGATAGAACGCAGTGGATTCCATCAAATGCGAACTTTAGCTCGCACCGTTTTATTGTTACGAAGGAAAAACTTACGGGTAAAAGTATTGCACAATTAAATCTCCGCTCGTTGTATGGAGTAACTATTACACGTATCGAACGAGCTGGACTCGAATTTGTTGCAAGCCCTAGTTTCCGTATTCAATTTGGCGATACCCTTACAATTGTAGGTAGCGAACCCGCCCTTCATAATGTTGAAAAAGTTTTAGGCAATGCCGAGCGTAACCTTAACCACCCAAATATTATTGCCATATTCCTAGGTATAATCTTAGGGATTATTGTAGGTTCACTACCTATAACAATTCCAGGAGTTCCACAACCCATAAAACTTGGCTTAGCTGGTGGACCACTGGTTGTAGCAATATTACTTTCGCGCTTTGGTTATCGCTATGGGATTATTACCTACACCACAACAAGTGCAAATTTAATGATTCGCGAAATTGGTATTTGTATTTTCCTGGCATGTGTAGGATTAAATGCGGGTAATGGATTTGTTGAAACCGTTTTAAATGGTGGCTATTGGTGGATACTTATGGGTTTTGTTATAACATTTTTCCCCCTTATAATTGTTGGAGTTATTGCTCGAGCCTTCTTTAAGATAAACTACCTTACACTAGCAGGGGCAATTGCTGGTTCAACAACCGATCCCCCTGCACTAGCTTATGCCAATTCCCTTTCTCAAAGTTCAGCAGCACAAATTGGGTATGCTACAGTTTACCCGCTAACCATGTTTATGCGTGTTCTTGTAGCACAGTTACTCATCTTATTCTTTTAGCATGTAACAGATTTATTTTCCTATAATAAATATATTATTTATTATCCTAAGTACATTAAGCAACCGATAGAACATAGGAAAGCACACAAAGCGAAATAACACGAGGCCATTGCTTAGTAATACTGCTATTGATATTACTTTGCAAAGGTCTCTTTTTTATTTGTACAAACATGCAACGAAAGCAATAAATGTGGTAACTTTGGAAATGATTCGTAGGAAAAAAAAACTAGCCCCCACGATATAGATAAACAGAATGA
>JASBZJ010000104.1 GCA_029983495.1 Porphyromonas sp. | reverse complement strand
AATACAAGAAATAAAGGGGGGGGATGAGCCAAAATCTTGTTTTGACACACCCTCCTACAATTACTGTCTCGAACAAACAAATTTGCGACACAGGCGGGCGGACACATCGATCCGCCCCTACAATTACTATCACAAACAAATTTGAGGTACGGGCGGGCGGACACACCGATCCGCCCCTACAATCCACGGATATACATCTGCGGGCGGTCGCAAATATGTATGCGTCTTTCGTTGCTGAAACTCACTGCCTTTATGCCTGAGGTATATTCGGCAAAATCACCTTCGTTAATTGACAACGATATGCCTTTTTCATAGGTCTCTAATATATTGTTGTACAAAATCCATCATCCCTTCAGCCTCCTCAACCTTAATAAAGTGAGCAAACGCTACATAAAACTGAGCAACCCCTATAAGGTTATAAACCTGAGTATCGAAAATCCATGGGAATTGGTCGCTATCGCTGGCAATATTATCCTTAATAGCACTGCGTGTTAAAGGATGTTGCTCAATAAGAGCGTTATAGGCTGCCGGTGCCAGTTTAAATAATATCCTAATTGGGGGTTCTAACCCTTCAACAGCGTTAAATAAATCTACGTTTAAATTTTCAAATCGGTAAGTTTTATTCTTCCAGCCCTCGGTGGTGGCTACAATTTCGTTGGCACGAATTAAGCGATACACTTCAACAGTTCTCGAATCAATATCATATCCAATAAATGCTTTTCGTAAGGGTAAAATTCGATGCACCTCAATTCGTCTATCAACTTTTCCTTCATCATGGATATAATCCTTTAGTAACACCAATTTTTTTTCCTGCTTTGCTTCTTGTAGGAGAATCATCTTTTGAGTAGTGGCATCGTGCTTGGTAGCCAATTTTTTGGAAAGAAGTAAACGCTTCGATTCGGCTGCTAAAGGAATTGTGGAATTACCCGAACGAGTATAAGACTTGTAAAAACCGGTAGGCATGGCAGAAACATCAAAAAACTCAACAATTCCATATTCAAAAGGCTCAATACGTATTCGTAGTATTTCTATACCTTCCTGGTTAACTATGGGGGAATAGGTAACTCGTGTTGCCGTAACTTCGTAAGGTGCAGCCGTAATTCTACTATCGTCGGTGAACGATCCATCAATAAGCGAACGAACATAAAGGATATACTTATCCATCGAGGCATCGTGTATTTTTTTATTAGCCACAAGGTATTGTAGGTCGCTTTGTAAACCAACGGCAAAACCGTTATCGTTTACCCCTAAAAGTATTTCGCCACCATTAGTAGAATTTAGAAAACCGCATACCGCCTTTAATATATTCCACTTTTGTTCGGTTGGCTTTGCTTGGGCAAAAGTAATATTTGTATTTATCGAGGGGGGATAAACTACCGATGTTTTAAATTCGAGAGTTTCGTTTTCTTCGCCATAGTATGTAGCGGCATTACGGTTGATAACAAACATATCCTCGACCTGTAACAACGAAGTAATGCTTCGCTTAATGCGATTAATTTCGTGGTTACTGATTTTGTTCAGCAAAATATTACTAGCTGTTACCAAGTTTCGAACTTCGCAAAAAATATCGTTGGGCAAAACAGCACGTTGGGTATAGTGCGAACCTAACGGGTTATCGGTATAGGCACTAAGCGTATCAATAAGCTTGTGCTGAAAATTAGCCTTAGCATTGTTAGCAAGAACACTATCGAGGGGTAAGGCTAGCGAACTAGCCGTTTTACCCTGCGCAAAACGCACTAACGCCGTAATATACTCCATTTCGTAACTTAATAAAGCGGCATCGAAAGTGGCATTACACAGCCGGGCAATAAACCGAGCAATCATAAGCATTTCATAGCGTTTTATTGTAGAGGTAGAACAAGTTTTTGCGTACTGATAATAGGTATAAGCCAATGGCAATACGTAATTCACATCAATAGCTACCTCCTCGGGTTTGCGTAGGGGTGTATAATCAGGGGTAGAATACGCTAAATACTCTTGTAAAATAGCATCAGTAGCATCATCAAGGAATGCATCCTTATCGAAATAATCATCATCGGGTAAGGGGGGGTGTTCCTCGCAAAATTCGCCATTGATAACAAAATTTCCCACGGCATCAAACTTCGATTCAAACGGCCTAACGTACATAACTGTACCATAATCAATAGCATCGAGTACTTCGGGCGTATTATGCTCATTTAGTATACTTATTTGCAACCCATTTTCTGTTACCCACCTTGTTCCAAACGAGTAATGGCTTATATATACAGCTTGAAGAGGTGCGCGACTTTGCATTGAAACAGTTTTACAAAAGTACTCGAACGAGGGATGAAACAAAAAAGGGGCACGAGGGTCCTTTTGTAGTTTTACATTGATATAGTCGCCCGGGCGAAGCCAGCCAATTAAACGCTCAAAGGAAACAGATTGGCAGTAATTGCGTACATAAACAGTTCCCTCGATAGGTTCGTAATGGGGGTCGATGGTTTCAGCTTCAATACGGTTATTCCGTATCGATGTAACACGAACTGTAACATCATCGCGATGATTTTCGAAATCGTATGTAAGAAGATGCTTTTCCCCTGAAGGGAGCACGTTGGTTTGTGCTGTTTTTATTGATGCATTGAGAGCGACCAAATCGTCGAACGAAGCACACCTAGGCTTTTCGCGTTTAAGCACAAAAAACTTTGTACGCTTATCGCCAAATAAGCATTGGGTTGGCTCGCTGAGGTAGTTTTCCAGATTCATGGTAACTATACGCAACTGGTTGTAATCGGTAACAAGCAATCCTTTATTTTCGTAATATCGCTTAACGGTATCGGTTGCAGGTATAGGGGTAAACTGCGTATTACCTAATAAAAAAGCAAAGGTGCTTAACGAGAATCTTGTTTTTTCGAGGGAGGACCAGTCAAAGCCATAACGAACAACATTACAATTATAAATGCAGTTATATTGCAAATGCTCAAGTTGCTCAATAGTTCGTTCAACAGGTTCGCTAATAGTTAATAGTATTCGACTAGCAAGTTTGTTTAAACATAACAAATCCTGTTGGCGCAACGAGTGGCATGTAAGCAAATAACAAGCTATAATACGTATCATGGTCTCGTTCGAAAGCTCATTATAGGTATGTATTTCGCCTAAATTATCGTTTACGGTTACATCAAAAATATCGTATACCAAGCCCTTTAAAGACTGAAATGTTTTACTAAAATTGGAATCGGGTTGCTTAGTGTTATAATTGTATAACTTAAGGTAAACAAGTAATTCATCAAAAGCTGTAACAATAAACTCCTTTCTTATATCGAGCCAAAAAGGGGGAGTAGGGGTATTTGTTTGTGGGTATTCCATTAAAGTATCATCTTAATAAGTTCGTATTACACTAAGACTAAAACATCAAAGCAATATTTTGCATTGATTCAAAGTTACAAAAAACAACACACACCTGCAAAGGCGCGTGTTGCATTATTTAAACGAAGAAAAAATGGAAGAAGCATAAAGCCTATAAAAGGCTATTTTCGTTTTAGCATAAAAGCATAACCAACGGTTGAAAGTATAAAATAAACCAGCGTTTGCAACCAAAGTGTTACAAGATACGGAGCAATTACATCACTATCAGCCCCAAGCGAAACAAGTGCCACAAATGCTTTTGCCCCGGGGGTGGAAGGTATTATGTTGGCAAACGTACGCCATATGGGTAGCATAACCTGCTGTGGCCATACAATACCTGTAAGGAACATAAATATTACCGAGGTAAACGCCAAATAGATTATTGAACTTTCGCGATTGGGGATAAAGCAGGATATAAAGAGGCAGAAAAATGTACAAGCTACCAAAAACGAAAAAAGGAAAAATACCGAACTGCCACTGAAGGTAAGCCGTGGTAAATCGAAAAAAGCAGGAACAAGGACCAAAACCCATAGCGATAAAACTGCATAGACCGTAATATAGGCTAAGCTTTTACCCCAAACAATGCGAACAACACCAGGCGAAAGTTTGCGTTCGGCTGATGAAAACAAGCGGTGTTGCTTATTTCGCTCGCGATAAGTACCCGCAAGCATACCCACCCCTAATAACATAGTTTGCTGTATTATAAGAACCAACACCAACGGAAGGAGGAAAGATGCATAACCCACGTGATAATTGAAAAGAGCTATATCCTCGTTTGGAACGGGTTGAACAGTAATTAATGCCATTTGTTGCGATGCCGAAGGGGTTTGCGTTTGCTGAAAATCGCGCCCCATTTGCAAAGCCGACAAGTTACACCCTACCATAAAGGCTTTATAATAAAGCATGCTCGAAATATCGCTTACTAAGTTAATGGTAACCTGTTCTCCTTGGTTAAGCTGATTACTAAAACTTTGCGGAATAACTAAATAAGCATATGCTTGGTGGCTGTGAATGGCTTCGATAGCTTGCGAAACTTGAGGTACAACCCCAACAACATCAACATCTGCAGTACCATCGATACGGCGAATAAGCTCGCGCGAAAGCGAACTATTATTTTCATCTACAACAACCAGCTTAGCCTCGTGCACAACTTCGTTGTTATATATATAGGCATAAAGAATGGGGTAAAACAGCGGAACTAATAGAAATAACGTAAGAACCCCTTTATCGTGCAGGATGGTGTACATTTCCCTGCGCCAATAAAAAGCTAAATGAGCAAAAACCTTTTTTGCAATGGGTTTATTGTTTTGCATGCTACTACCCTGTTTATACTATGGAATATAGATAAAATCACGATATGCCCACTTAAGCCGACGTAATAATAAAATGGGGAGTAAAACCATAGCTAATAAAGCAATGTAATGTGGCAAACTATAATACAGAGGAGCCCCATTTAATGCTTGATCGACATAAATAACAAAGTAATGCCTTATAGGGAAAAGGTAACTAAGTGCCTGAATGGGATAAGGCATTGCCGAAGTGGGAAAAGTAAAGCCCGAAATACTAAAACCAAGCATACCTACCAAAGCTGAAAAGCTTAACCCTAAACGCAAAGTTGGCAACACGCTAATAAAGAAAATACCTAACGCTTGCGAGGCAATAATCATAAGTAAAACGGCAAAATATATGGGTAAAAAACCTGTTGCTAAAGGGAATGCTAAATAATAAAATAGCACCGAAACCATAAGCAACCCATAAATTGCGAAAACAACAAAGTGAATCGAAAGCTTCCCGAATATTAGCAAGGTCATGGAGTTGCCACTCTTCTCGAGCAAAAGACGCGATGTATTGTGCTTTATTTCAATTCCCAACGAAAAAACCGTAACAAAGAAAACCATAAGCTCGAGCATACCCGGAAGCAACATTGTGCTTAAATAAATCGAATAGTTTAACCATTGGTTACCTATTGTTTGTGCCTCCACGCGAATAGGTTGAATACGAGCCATAGCTTGCTGTGTGGGTACACCACGTGCTTCGGCAAACGACAGTATAACTTTTCCGTTGGCAAGCTCCGACATCATTTTCATATCGCGATAGGTAAGGCTACCCGCCATAAGATAGGACCCATTAAAGTAATACGATACCTGGGGGCGTTTGCCCGATAATACATCGCTTGTAAAGTTTGCAGGAATAACAAATATACCATAAACCTCCCCCCGCTGCATAGCAAGCCTTGCTTCTGAAAAAGATGCGGTTCGCTTTAAGGTAGCTACCTGTTGCATGGCATCGAGGTTCACTTCGAGCAAACGCGTGTAGGTTGTGTTATCGTAATCGACTACAGCAATAGGTAGATTTTTAGGGAGCCCAACTGAAAGGAAATGGAGAAAAAAGAAAAGGCAAAATAAAGGGATAACCAGCATAGCAACGAAATACAGAGGCGTGCTACGCATCCTTTTTAGCTCCCATCGTTGAACAGCCCATAAAGCTGTTAGTACACGTGGCATAGAAATACTATTTATTCTTCTTGCTATTCCACACAACGGTCATACCAGCAATTAACCCATTGCCACCCGATTCGGGAATTTCGGCAATAACTTCGAAGTTACGGTAATCGATTTGCTGATTAGGTTTAGCGGCTTTCCAAGCGGCATAGCTACCGCGGTTCTTTATACGCTTTATTTCGAGCGAAATTTGCCTATTATTTAGGGCTGGCACTGTGCACTTTATTTTTTCCCCTACCGCAACTCCGGTAAGTAAATCCTCGCGCACTGTAAATACAACTCGTTTTTTCTGTTCGTTAGCTAAATTCATTATTGGGGCTCCACTGCCCACAAGTTCGCCTACGTGGGGAAAAATTTCGCTAACCGTTGCATCAATAGGCGAAAGCAATGCCCCCTCGCTTAAGTAACTATTAACTTCGCTTACGGCACCACCAGCACGATCAACTAATGCGGCAGCTGCCATTTTATCTTCTTGCTGCGCACCATTTTCAGCCATTTCATATTGGCTTCGGGCAGCCATTTCGGTAGCCCGCATTGCTTGTAACTGAGCGTATGCCTCGTCGTACTTTTGATCGGCCACCACGCCTTCGCTATGTAACTTTTCAACACGAGCAAACGACTTTTCTGCAATTTCGAGGCCGGCCTTAGCCTTTTGCCATAAAGCATATGCCCCTTGCTTTGTTTCGGAACGAGCTCCTACTAAAGCCTTTT
>JASBZJ010000103.1 GCA_029983495.1 Porphyromonas sp. | reverse complement strand
CAAATACTTAATAAGCCTTCGTGCGAATTAAAGCTTTTGCCTGGCAAATACCGTTGTGTAGCCCTAGGGAATATTTTAGAGAAGTGCGAAAGTTACGACGTGGATAACTATACCACGGCAAATGTTCAAACAAAACAGCAGCAAACCCCTACCGATATGCTTTATATTGGTCAAACGTGGGTCGAAGTTGAACCGCTACCTACTACCGAACCTCGTGTTTTGGAACTTTTTTCGCAACATATCCGCCTTATTGTTGGCGTGGCAAGCGTAAATGGTAATACCGAAGTTGCAAAGCAGTGGGTCGAAGCCGTACAAGCCGATGGTGGGTATAGCCTTGAACTTACGCAAAGCGATAAACAAGTTTCGTTTGAACGCATGCAATCGGTTCCCGGTAATATTGTCCTTCCCTTAGGAGTTGCTACCGATAAGGCGTCCTTTATATCAAACTTCTTTACCTTACGTTTTACCGCAAGCACCTCGCAGGTATTAAGCCTTACACAAGGTAAAAACACCAAGGTTGAGGTAAAGCTTTCGGAGTATATAAAAAAGTACTCCAACGAAATTAATATCGAAAAGCAGGAAGCCGTGGTACCCATTTACTTTTTTGTTGACCCACTTTCGCTTAGTGTTTCGGTTCAACCGTGGAGCGAGCTTGATGTTCACCCTATTGTATAATAAGCCTCTCCTAATAGAAAACAATCCCTTTTCTTCATTTACAATACAATGAAAATGCAACTATTACACCAAGGAAAGTTTTCCCTTTTGCTTATGGTTTTATTAATGGTTATTACCTCGTGTGGTAGTAACCGAAAGGAAAACGAACCCCAATTTGGCGAGGATGGCTACACCACAATTTTACTTCGTGGTGGCGAGGAAAATTCGAATTGGTTACAAAACCCCAAATTACCATGGTGGGTTAATGGCGGAGTATTTAAAGGCCGGCAAAAAATTGTGGTTAACCTTACTATTTATAAGGTCGAACCCGGTGGTACACGTACCAAAGTGTACGAAAAGCCCACCGAGTTTACCGAAACCACAGTGGCTAACCTTTACCAATCGCGCTTAAAGTTAGAGCAGGGCAAGTACGATTTTTACGCCAGCTACTACTACAGTTACAAAAACATGCAGGGCAAGTTGGTTAACCCGGGGTACTTTACACTGGCTGATGGGCAGGTTGTACACAAACACTTCGATGCGGGTACGCCTTATACCTTTACCAAGGAGGAACTCGAAAACTCGTGTTTCCCGGTTACTGTAATGTATGCCGAGGATCCCTTTAACCACAACGATGCTCTTAAGCAACATTTAAGTACCAATTCAATTCCTGCCCCCGGTTATTATAAGCGACCACTGCCTTTGGCCGCAATGGATACTCCGTTAAGTAAAGAGGCGTGGACGTTTCCGGCTAAAACTTATGATCTGAATGATTCACAGTTCGAGGTATTGGTAAAAAATACAAGCATTCCTCGCATTCAACGTTTTTATGTTGGCCTGGCTTATAAAACCCCACGTTACAATAGGGTTGCGGCACACGTTCAGGACGTGTCGTTCATTACCCTCTATCACGATTTGGGCGTTCAGTATACGGGAGCAAACACTGCGGGTATGGATACCTACACCAACGACCCCATGCCTCCTTACCACTCGGGGAATAGTAAATTCGATGAGACCCCTTGGCGTAATTATGGAGGGTATTTATTGTACGATTGGGACGACCGTTACGCTTTCCTACCTAATTTACCTGCTTTTGCCCTTCTTTCAGGTAGTAAAAAAGGGGTAAACCTTGCCGTTAACGATAAGCCTGTAGTTACAGTTCCCCTGTATCGCGACTTTGCGCGTGTTCGCCTTTCGCTCGGTGCCGAACCCGGCATACGGATTCCTTATACCGGTCGGGGGAGTATAAATGTTCCACCGGAGATAGCCAACGATAAAAAAGTTAACACCATTCGAGATAAAATAAGCCTTCGCTCAATTGCGATCCTTTCGTATCCGCAAGTAGCTAAGCCCGGTTTCGTTTCGGAGGATGCTTATGGCAGAACCATCGAAGCCGCTAAAAGTATCCCCTCGAAGCAACTTATGGATAAGCTTAAAGCATACAATGGTGTAAGTGTAACCGGTTTAACAAGCTACCCTTTGCACTCAATGCTTTATGCATTCCTCTACGGAACGGGGAGGGATAAAAATTACTCGGCTTACTACCCCAACGAAATTCATCGTATTGAACCCGTATCGCAAGGTATTCAAAGCCAGCTCGATGTAGAGGCAAATATTGCTACCATGAAAGCTAATTCAGCAAAGTTCGAAAGGTATATTACGCCACAATACATGGGTGCTTATGTTCCTTCGAATAGTATTTGGCAAGCCGAGTTCGAAAATAAGGTGAGTAGTATTAAGGATAACCTTTTCCGCCCTACTTTGGTAATTACCATTCAGTGTCGCGAAAGCTATCGTCTGTCGAGAAGTAGCATCAACAGATTCAGTCAACCTAAGGATATGATTCGTTCGTTTTTTATTCCTCTCGGAAAGCTGAACCCCGAAACCGGTAATTACGACATACTGCCCAACAACGAGTATGTAAACTATGTTATTATCCCGGCTACGGACCGTGCGCAAAACCTCGACGAAGTAGTATGGAGCGTTGAGAATTGGGATAAACGCGAAGCTAACATCGGCTTCGATTAATACGCTACTCGATTGCAGTAAGCTACCCATTAACCATATTCCAACCCCTCATCAAATAAAATTCTTCCCGGCCGGGGGGCAACGTTTATACAAACGGCATAAGCCCCTTAGTACCGGGAGCCAATAAAAACCATAAAGCATAGGCTGATAAAGTATTGAACCTGATTTATGAAGATTGTTATTCGCCTTATATCACTGTTTGTGGCACTGGCCACGGCTACAAGTTGTATTAACGATACCTTGCGTAGCCAACACAAGGCCGCAAGTGGTGCTTTTAAACTTAGTTTTACCACCCCTAAAGCTAACGAAGCCCAATTGCGCAGTTCGTTAAACGAAACCACCGAACGCACATTAATGAATATGGCACTTTTTGTGTTCGATAAGAACACGAAAAGGCTCGAACTAAACGAGTTTTACAACCTTGCCGATGCTCACGGCGAACTTGCCTCTAGCGAAAGCGGACGTAGCAAGATTGATGCGTCTGTTGCCGATGGTACTAATAGCATTGGCGACTTTAAAAACTTAAACCTTACCGAGGGGCAAAAAATATTTATCCTTATTGCTAACCTCGATACCCCCGAAGTACAATCGGAATATGGAGTTCGTAAAAGTGATGTGATGAATTGCACAACCCTTCAGCAACTCGAAGGGATAATTTCGACCATCGAAACGAACTCGGTACTTCGTGAAACTTCGTATATGCTTATGTCGGCTCGCAAGGAAGGATTGGTTGCCAGCGGGCAACATATTGTATTAACGTTGCGTCGCATCGATGCAAAAATAACCATCAACGTAAAAAGTGCCCAAGGAATAACTTTTATACCACGCTATTTTTCGGTGCATAATGCTCCTAAAAAGGCCTACTTAATTGAACGTAAAGGTAGTAATGCCGATGCTTCGGCAACTGCAACCGATTTTTTTGAACAGCAAAATATACCTTTCGACATCACTTACGAGGGCAATACTGCCACTTTTTACACGTTAGAGAACCGTAAAGCTCCTAAAAAGGCCATCACAAGTGCCGACTTAACTACTTACGGAGCTAAGCAGTTGTACCACTTGCGCGACAAGCAAACCAAAACCCCTAGTGGAACGAATAACGACCCTTCGTTAAAGAATGGCGACTATGTTTTTGCCCCTTCGAATGGTACTTATATAACTATCGAAGGTAGCTATCACGAATACCTCGATAATGGAACCATTCGTTCTGCCGAAACACAATACACTTTTCACTTAGGCTATACCATCCCTAAAGGAAGTGATGCCGCGCCCGATGTTAACGATTACAATGTTGAGCGTAATACCCACTACACCTACAACATTACTGTTAATGGCGTTGATGAAATTATAGTAGAAGCAAAATCGACCGTCGACAACGAAGAGGAACACCAGCCGGGTGCTGAGGGCGATGTTTACGACCCATTACAACGTGTTCAGTTAGATAGCTATAACGAGCAACGCTTTGTGCGCTTTATGGCAAGCGAATACAACATGGCTCAACCTCGTAGTCGCATGCCATTTAAACAACTTGCCTTGGAAAATGAGGAAGATATGGATAAACCCCTATTTGCTATTGAAGTACATACGCCTTACACCGTTAAAGGGCGCGCCTTGCGTAGTGGCAACGAAGGGGCCAGCTACATAACTTTTTCGGTGAACGAGCTTATGTGGCTTTACAAGAATAATTGGGATTACGATAGAGCGGGTATGAGCAATAAAAAAACCGACCTTTCGTGGGTACATGTTGCTGTTCCGCAAAATATTTCGCAACAGTATTCGCCCGACCAAAATAAGGATATGCTTTATGCTTATCAAACCTATAGCTACATTCTTCATCAACCTATTTGGATTCGCCAACAGAAGTACGATAGACGAACAACCATCTATCAGTACCCTCTTTATTCCCTCGAGCAATTTTTACTACATGTGTTGATTGGTTACGAAGGGAACGAACATACGTTAGGCAGTTCCGAAAGGTTTATAAACTATTCGGGCGGTCCGCTTAACGGCACAGTGCCGGCAACGTTCTTTTTCGACGAGTTCCATTACAGTAAAAACCCCATTACTAACCGGCCTTTTGCCCGCGATAATAGCGATGGTTGGAAAAAGTTTACCAACACCGAGCCACGTGCCGTAATGCTGTATTGTTTACAAGGTATTGGCAAGGATAAATATGGTTATTGGCAAAGCCCCGATAGGTTAAGTACTTATGCTAAACCGCTTTTCCGTATCGATCAGCTCTCGATTAAAACCTTCTTTACCGACGATATAAAAGTTAATGGTAAAAACGTGGTTTGGGGTATAAATAATTACGATATAGCTAAAGGCGAAAACATGACCTACATACTATATGGTACCGCCGTAAATACGGGAACAGAACTTCGTGCCGATGGTTACATTAATACTTTACGCTATTTAATGGGAAAAGAGGTTGGAGATTGGGATTACCTCGATCAAATTGGTCAGAACGGATATTGGGCTCGTATTTCTAAAGGGAAGTTCGATTGGAAGAACATCCTCGAAATTGAAGATTTCCAACTAAAATTAGCGAAAGGGGATTTTCGTAGCGTCGACTTTGTGCCAATATTTGCTTCGAGACCCTCGTTAAAAGAGGGAGCGGATTTCGATTTCCATATTCACAGCGAGGATATTAAATGGTACAACCCTTCGATACTACAATTAGGAGCCTTGGCTCTTTTCGAAACGGCACTTCCTCAACGCTCACGCTTGGATAAAGGGCATAAAGTAGTATACCGCTCGTCTACTTCGTATAAGGGGGGTAATGGTAATTTCCCCGGTAACCCTTACGTAATTATTCGTGATGGATTGTTTTCAACTTCAGTAACGATCGAAACTTCGCAATCGTATGGCCTTCAAGCGAATATTAATGCTTTCAGAGCCTACAATGCCGGGGCTAGGTTGGTGCGTGAATTAGCCAACGATGAGGGCGACCTTAAAGAACGCTTCATTAATAACCGTAAAACTACGGTTGATAAGGAATATTTCCCCAACGTGGTGAAGTTCGATAAGCAAAAACGTGAATTCTATCCCGAAAACATTGATAAACGTTCGCTTCGCCATACTCGTGTTGTTCGTGGCGAATTACCTCGCCATACCGAGCTTAACGAGTCTGCTCGAATTTACGAAAAAGGCTTTAAGGTGGGTAAAACATTCCGAGTACCCGCATTGAATGATAATAAGGACTATTACGAAAGCCTTACTACCCTAATCCGGGATATAAATATCGGTAAATCGCCCTGCAAAGTATACAGCGAGGAAGCCGATAAAAGCGATATGGGTAAGTGGCGTGTTCCTAATGTTTCGGAGGTATTTGTTATGGCAAACAATATGACAGACTGGACGGATATTGCCGCCAGTGGGGTATACATGTTCCTTTCCTCAACGGAATACAGCAGAACGGGTACCTTGCTCCATGTCAATATTCAGAATAATGCAAATAAGAGAGCATTATGGCAGTGGAAACCCGATGGTACCCCCCCTGCAAAACTACAAGGCTATGCCGCACGTATTGATATTAACTTCAAATCGCTATTTATCGTTGTGGGGTTAACAGGTTTTACATCGTGGGAAAAGTTTACCAACGATACCGGAGATTTAGGCAATGTGCGTTGCGTACGCGACTTGTAACAGTATGTGCGACCTTTCTTACAAAGGATTCAGTGTAATAGTACTGATTTGAGAACCTTTTCATAAGGCGTTATTTATTATTACGGGCGGGCCTGCAGGTTCGCCCGTTCATGTTGTCAATTTGTTTGTTAATGAGGTGATGTCGGTGCGGACCTGTGTGTCCGCCCGCCCATGTTGTAATTTTGTTTGTTAATGAGGTGATGTAGGAGGGTGTGTCAAAACAAGATTCTTGGCTCATCCCCCCCCCTTTATTTC
>JASBZJ010000102.1 GCA_029983495.1 Porphyromonas sp. | reverse complement strand
CGAAGCCGAATCCCGAAAGTAACACAGCGATTCGCCTTTATGCAACAGTCTCCCTTTATTTGCAAGGGGCAATGCTTAGCCCTAGGAGCTATTGGGGACGGTTTTTTTGTATAAGCCTGCGAAACAACTTCGTTTTATTCTATCAACTATGGATAATGCTCCCCACGAGGAATTGTCCTTATCATTCTTAGAAATGTTTTATCTTTGAGGAGGCCTATAGTACCTTAGCTTTAATGGTAAACAGAAAGGAGAACTCATGGAAAAGAAAATGAATCAGAATAAGGCTTACACTAAGCAAACTACTTTAATAGGAAAGCTACAGAAGCTGTTGCACCCCACACGTTCGAACTTAGTATGGGGTAGTGTAGTTGGTGGCGCAGTACTCTCGGCTGCAACCGCCTCTGTTATTTACGCCCGTTACCGTAAACGCCATAAAAAAATCGAGAAAAAGCTTGCTTTTACGCAGGAAATTAAGGGTGTCGAACTTGGTAGTAACATCCATTTAACAGTAAAGTTTAGTTCACAGGAGGAGCAGCAGTTAACAGTAAATGCCGAAAGTCGCCTACAAGATAGTATCATGTGCGATATTCGAGGATCGAGGCTTAGGCTTTATTTAATGCTCGACCCCAAGGAGCGTACCAACGAACCCCTGGTTTTTGCTACAATTACTGTTTCGGAGCTTGCAACGCTTTCCCTTTCGGGGTACACCACAGTGGAAGCATCAGGTGTAAACGACGTTCGAAACTTTTCTCTCAAGCAACATAATGGCGAGGTTAAGGGCTTAAATATTCGTGCTAAGCGTTTTTCGTACAGTGCAACGGGTATTTTTGCTAGCGATATAACCTTCGAAGGTGGTCAACTTAATTCATCGATTATTGGCAATGGGGTAAGCCATTTAGCCCTCAATGCTAAAGTTGCTACAATGCGCCTTTCAGCCGAAAGTTGTAGCACTATTTTAGGTAATGTAAATTCTTTTAATGCTCACCTTTCGGGCAATAGCGAGCTTATTGGAGAAAACTTTACGATCCCACGTGGAACAATTAGTTTGGTTGATAAAGCAAAAGCCGAGTTCAAGGCTATCGAAGTTGGGACTGTTTCCCTTGCAAACAGCAGTTTTTTATCGTTGTCGAAACGGCCTGCTCGTGCTGTAAAAATGGAGGTTTGCGATGGGGCAGAGCTTTATTTGCAGAACGAAAAATAGTGTCAATAACAATTAGAACTCAGCAAGTTAGTAGTGAGTTTGATTTTTTTTCGATGAACTAAAAACTAGTAAAAGAGCCTTCTTCGTAATTATGCGGAGTAATGGCTCTTTTGCTTATGAACAGTAATTTCTACCTTTGCATTGAATTTTGAAAGTGTTTAACCCAAGGATTGAAAACAACATATTAACCGTATGAAGATTGCTATTGTAGGGGCTTCGGGAGCTGTAGGAGCCGAGTTTATGGATATCATTGCAAAACGTAACTTTCCCTACGATGATATTCGCCTTTTTGGAAGTGCGCGTAGTGCGGGCAAACAATTTAGGGTGGGCGATAAAGCCTGCATTGTGGAAGAACTTAAGGATAACGAAGCTTTTAAAAACATCGATATTGCTTTTGTTTCGGCAGGTGGTGATGTGAGTAGGAATTTTGCAAGTACCATTACACGCTATGGCACGCTAATGATTGATAATAGTAGTGCTTTTAGAATGGAACCCGATGTGCCTTTAGTTGTACCCGAAGTGAACCCTAGTGATGCATTACAAACGCCACGGAATATTATTGCTAACCCTAACTGCTCTACTATACAAATGGTGGTTACATTAAAAGCTTTGGATAACATTAGCCCCCTTGAAAGGGTACATGTTGCCACCTATCAAGCTGCTAGCGGAGCTGGTGCTAAGGGTATGCAGGAACTCGAACAGCAAACAAATAATTATGCTCGTGGTTTGCCTCTTGAGGTGGGTGCTTTTTCATCGCAGTTGCTGTTTAACGTAATTCCGCAAATCGATGTTTTTGCTGATGACGACTATACCAAGGAGGAACTAAAAATGACCAATGAAACCGTAAAAATAATGCATAGGGATATAAAGGTTAGTGCTACTTGTGTTCGTGTTCCTGTAATGCGTGCCCATAGCGAAGCCATTTGGGTAAAAGCTCAAAAACCAATTTCGATTGCTGAGGCAAAGCGAGCTTTCGAAACTATGCCTGGTGTAGTTGTTGTTGATAACCCCCAAGAACGTAAGTACCCTATGCCCCTCGAAGTTGCTGGTAGCGACGATGTTTTTGTAGGAAGATTACGAAATGATATTGCCGAGGAGGGAGCAATAACCTATTGGTGTGTTGCGGATCAAGTACGCAAAGGTGCAGCCTTAAATGCTGTACAAATTGCCGAGTGTTTGCTACAAAATGGTGGGGTTAAGCGGTTAGGTTAATAGTATATGTTTGAAAAACAATAATATGCAAGGCAATACACCCCCCAACAATTGGAACAATGAACTGTTTGAGGATACGCTCAGTGCTACAAGCCTAAGCACTTCAGCCCCCTCGCACCAAGACCTCTTAAAAATTCTCGGCTCCCTAAAGGATTTTTTCATTGCTGGAATGAGTTTTTGCGAGGCTCTTCGTGCAGCTCAACCTGGTGATAATAAAGCATTGACGCTGTTTTTGCTCAAAATAATACCAATCCTTTACCAGCGAGGGCTAACCCTACCCTCGAGTTCCCAGGCTTTCGGCAGTTATTACAACGAAAGTTTAGGTAATGATATTGTTCATCCGCAGGTTACGGAACTTGAATACACACAGTTGAGGAATAAGTTAGAATTGGTTTTTGGTAACGACGATTACTTTCTCGAAACAATGAGCGAGGAAATGCAGTTTACCGATGCTCCAATAACGGCACGTATTTCGGAGTGTTTAGCCGATGTTTACCAGCCTGTACAGAACCTTATCGAAAGTGTTCGTACGAGTTATGACGACATTTCGTTTGACGAAATAATTGCCACAGGCGAAGGTTTTCAGACTTATTGGGGCGATAGGTTACTTGCTGCCTTGAGGGCATTGCATTTACTCTACTACCCTAAGAATAACTACCCTAACGATTTGTACGACGATGCCTATACTGATAATAATAGTGAGGATGATTTAATTGAACGAGAGCAAGCTTTACAACAGCGTGTAAACGACCAAATTGAAGAACTATTGGCTCAGTGGTCCAATATGGATGAGTTTGATGAACAAAATGAGGAGTAATATTAGCAAGGAAGAGGTTAATGCTCTTGAAAAACAAGCCCATTTTAATGGTGAAGTTATTGTAGTTGATTCTGATATTGCTGTAAATGAGGCGATAGCTTTTTTGCAACAGCAAACAGTTGTTGGGTTTGATACAGAAACACGCCCTTCATTTACGCGGGGCGAAGTGAACGAAGTTTCGTTATTGCAAGTGGCAACCTTAAACCGTGCTTACCTTTTTAGGGTTAATGTTGTGGGTATAACCGATGCTTTAACCCATTTTCTCGAAAACGAACAAGTGTTGAAAATTGGTCTTAGTTTGCACGATGATTTTCGTGCTATGCGTAGGCGTAAGCATGGGTTGGAACCAAAAGGCTTTGTTGACTTACAGAAAATATGCCCTGCTTATGGTATACGTGAGCAGAGTTTAAGAAGTATGTATGCTATTCTTTTTAACGAGCGAATGAGCAAGCAAGCCCGACTAACGAATTGGGAAATGGAAAAACTACCTGAAAAGGCGATTGCTTACGCAGCCCTCGATGCGTATGCATGTTTGCGTATATATAATGCCATAATGGAGTTGGCTGTTCCACCTGTATATCGGTTTGGTTTGTTACAGTAGGCGGTGTTGGTTAATTATGTTTTTGTTCAGTATACCAGTGCCGTTTAGCTCCTCGTCAATAATAAGTCTAGCACAATTAGTAATAGTACCGAGGGTACGATTAGGTACATGACTAATAAGTTATTTGTGTAACTTTGTGAATACGTGATGATTTACAGTACAATGAACATACGCTGTAATAAAATAAAATTGATTTACTTGAACAGATTGGATAATGTGTGGAATAGTAGGATACATTGGTAAAAAGCAGGTCGCTCCGATACTACTGAATGGATTAGAACGCCTCGAATACCGAGGGTACGATAGTGCAGGTGCCGCATTGTGTGATACCGAAGGCGACCTCCGTGTTTATAAAACAAAGGGAAAAGTTAAGCTGTTAGAAGAACTTATTGAGCAAAAGGATGCACATGGAACAATCGGAATAGCTCATACTCGATGGGCAACCCATGGTGAACCTAGTGCAGTTAATGCCCATCCTTTTTATTCGCAAAGCCAACAACTTGCAATTGTGCACAATGGCATTATCGAAAATTTCCGCGAAATAAAACAGTCTCTAATCGAAAAAGGGTATACTTTTCAAAGCGAAACCGATAGCGAAGTGCTTATTCAACTTATCGAATTCGTAAAAGCAAGTCAAAACCTCGATACTTTTCGTGCTGTACAAGTTGCTTTATCGAACGTTATTGGGGCTTATGCAATAGCCATTATTGATAGAGAACAACCTAATAAACTAATTATTGCTCGTAAAAGTAGCCCACTGGTAATTGGTATTGGCGATAATAAGGAAGAGTTTTTTGCTGGTAGCGATGCTACCCCTATTATTGAACATACACGGAACGTAATTTATCTCGAAGATGAGGAAGTAGCCGAACTTATCCCTGGCAATGCCCCCCGAATCGAAACCATTCAAGGGACTACAAAAAAACATACTCCATGTTATGTATCGCTCGATATAGGTGCAATTGAAAAAGGGGGGTATCCTCACTTTATGCTTAAGGAAATATATGAGCAACCCCAGTGCTTAAAGGATTGTATGAGAGGTCGCATTACAAGCGATAATGAAAAAGTGGTACTAAGCTCTATTATTGACCATGGTAAAACCTTAGTAAATGCTCGCCGTTTTGTTATTGTTGCTTGTGGAACTTCGTGGCATGCCGCACTAATTGGTAAACAGCTTATCGAAGATTTGGTGCGCATACCTGTTGAAGTAGAATATGCTAGTGAATTTCGTTACCGTAACCCTATTATTGGTGAACACGATGTTGTAATTGCTATTTCCCAATCGGGCGAAACTGCCGATACCTATGCAGCCCTAAAGTTGGCAAAAGATAAGGGAGCTTTTACTTATGCTTTTTGCAATAGTGTGGGTAGTTCAATTTCGCGCCTTGCCAATACGGGGACCTATATTCATGTTGGACCAGAAATTGGTGTAGCTTCAACAAAAGCATTTACAGGACAACTTACAACTCTTGCTCTTTTTGCCCTAGCCTTAGCTTCGGAAAAGAAGACTATCAGTAGTGAATGCATTGCAGAGTTAGTTAATTGCATTGCCTCAATACCCGATTTAATTGCAAAAACCCTTGAGGATGTTGAACCTATTAAGCAGTTGGCTAAACGTTTTGTTAAGCAAAACAATTGTATTTATTTAGGTCGTGGGTATAATTACCCTGTTGCACTCGAGGGGGCACTTAAGCTAAAAGAACTAAGTTATATCCATGCCGAAGGTTACCCTGCAGCCGAAATGAAGCATGGTCCCATAGCCTTGGTTGATGAAAATATGCCCATTGTGGTTGTTGCTACTATGGATAAAACTTACGAAAAGATAGTTAGTAACATTCAGGAAATGAAAGCTCGCAAGGGAAAGATTATCGCCATTGTAAGTGAAGGTGATAATACCCTACGTGAGTATGCCGATTACTGCTTGACTGTGCCTCAAACCAATCATATGCTCGAACCTTTGCTTACGGTTATTCCCCTGCAGCTCCTCGCTTATTATATTGCTACCGAAAAAGGTTGTAATGTTGATCAGCCCCGAAACTTGGCTAAGTCGGTAACCGTTGAGTAAAATATGTTCCCTTTTAGTAATTTACCGATTTATTACATTATAAAGAAAACTAGTTTATATTATGCCGGATAACTTTTTCCAAAATCAAACCCCACCACCATTCTATGGCAATTCGGTTGAAGTTGTTGACGAAACCACAAAAAGCCTCGAAAAATCGCTTTTTACAAAAGTGTTTGCTTGGATGGGTGGTGCTTTGCTTGTAACCGCACTTACTGCGCTGGTGGTTGTAAATACATCGCTAGGAATGGCAATTGTTGGTAGCCAACCCTTATTTTTGGGTTTAATTATTGCCGAGTTGGTTGTTGTATTTGTACTTTCAGCTCGTATAAACCGAATGAGCTTTGCCACGGCAGCTACAATGATGATATTGTACTCAATACTAAATGGAGCTACGTTAAGTATTATCTTTTTAGCTTACACCGCATCCTCAGTTGCTCGAGTGTTCATCATTACAGCAGCAATGTTTGGAGCTATGGCACTATATGGAGCTTTAACAAAAAGGAACTTTGCCCCAGTATACCGTTACCTTATGATGGCTCTTATTGGTCTTATAGTAATGGTTGTGGTAAACCTTTTTTTGAGAAGTAGCGCATTCGACTGGATTATTTCGTCGATTGGGGTTGTTCTATTTACAGTTCTTACTGCGGTAGACACAAATCGAATAAAGCTTGTACTAAAGCAACAATTAAATGAGGGGAGCGATATGGTGTCGTTACATAAAGTTGCTCTTCTTGGAGCGTTAACGCTCTATCTTGACTTTATAAACCTCTTTCTGTATTTACTCCGATTTTTAGGGAATCGAAATTAATACTTTTGGTTAGTTCGGAAACATAATAATTTCGCAACTCCAAGTAATAAAAAGGGAGTGTGCCAAAATAAGCATTTACTACCGTGCAAAGGGCTCAATGATATATACCACGGTTCATAATGATGAGACCTTTGCACGGCAGTAAGTCAGATTATAGGTTGTTATCTATTTGGTAAT
>JASBZJ010000101.1 GCA_029983495.1 Porphyromonas sp. | reverse complement strand
TTCCGATCTTTATGGTTCCTTTGGTTGGTATTCTTCACGAATTTACCAATCAAGAAAAGGAAATCCGTGCAACCGCTGAACAAGTATTCAACGAAATGGGGGTTCGTATTGAGTACAAAGTAGGTACCATGATTGAGGTTCCTCGTGCAGCACTAACTGCAGATCGCATTGCTTCGGGTGCAGAGTTCTTCTCGTTCGGTACAAACGACCTTACCCAAATGACCTTCGGTTACTCACGCGACGATATTGCAAGCTTCCTCCCCATCTACCTCGAAAAGAAAATCCTCAAGGTTGACCCATTCCGGGTACTCGACCAAAAGGGTGTTGGCCAACTTGTAAAAATGGCTACCGAAAACGGACGTAGAAGTCGCCCCGACTTAAAAGTTGGTATTTGTGGAGAACATGGTGGCGAACCCTCGTCGGTTAAGTTCTGCCATAAAGTAGGCTTAAACTATGTTTCCTGCTCACCATTCCGTGTTCCTGTAGCAAGGGTTGCTGCGGCTCAGGCTGCTGTGGAGGAAAAATAAACGTTCTATAACGTACGATACAAAGTACCGATAAACTGTAAATACTAAGGGCGGACCGTAACAAGTCCGCCCTTTTTGTTTATAGCCCCGAAACCATTAAAGCTTCACCTAATCGCTTTTCAATTATACTATTACTTTTTTCCTTGGTATGCCCTTTCATGCTAGCTTTTCCAAAGCTATAGGTGATATTAAAATAAACACCAGGGGAAACTGAATACAAGGCATAATTAATAGTTTGACTATTCGACACGTAATATCCGTGCGCTGATGGTTGGAAGAGATCTAAAGCGTACAATTGAACCGAAAGCTTACGATTTAGTAAATATGCAGCTACTCCAGCGGATGCCGAGTAGATGGGTTGCGAAAAACCAAGAGCACTTTTTGTTGCACTCGTAAAACTACCCTTTAGGAATGCAATAAAGCGTCGATCCTTAGTAAGGATAAATTGCGAATTAAAATTACCTCCATAGCTTATCACTTGCTGTGTTGACGGAATTTCGGGAATAGACGATGAGTAACGGTTATATTGAAGATAACCAAATATTGAAAAACGTAACCACGAAGGGGTATTAACGTAATACGAAACATTTAGCCCCTGATTATGCCCATTCTGTGCATTGCGAGGCTGATAAACTTGATACCCATTTTGCTTATCCCGTATAGCGACCTCTGCTATAACATACTTCATTCTATTAAGATAGTACCCCACAGATAACGCCGAGTTATAAGTATAAGTTACTCCGACAGAATAATTAACCTGAGGGTCGAGCATGCTATTACCACGCCGTAAGGTAAAAGCATTTAACTTCCATTCGAACGGATTAAGCTGAAAGAACGAGGGCTGAACTATACTCTTCTCAAAACTTGCATATAAAGAGAGCTTATTATTAAACAAACACGACAAGCGCACAAAAGGCATTAAATAAGAGTATGTATTGTTGAACTGATGATGCTCTTGAAGTTGAGCTCGATTCCAAATTGCTATATACGAGGTTCCAAAATGAAGCTGAAAACGATTATCTATCAGCCCCTTTATTCCAACATAGGGCTTAGCTAAACGCTCGTTATAAGTAAACAAATACTGTTGCTCTCCAAGCTCTATATTGCTATGCTTCTTATTGGTAGTAGTGTTGGAATAGGCATTTATACCCGCTTCCAAAACCCAAGTTTGGGGCTTATTAAGTGGGGTATAAAAATCTATTTTACCCGAAAATCCCTGCACTTTTATATCATCATCTCTTCTAAGCGTATCGAGCAGTGTTGTAGTTATGGGTTTGAAGCTCATAATACGTTCTTGCGTTGTTTCTGGCATTTCTTTCCCATAGTTATAATACGATATATCTGCCCATATTTTTGCACCATTAGAGTTAATTTGTTGCTCCCAGTAAGCTACTGTACTAAAATCACTTCGGGTATGAAGTGATTTTTTTCAGCAAATAATAACGAGTCTAAAACGTTGCCACCTATAATAGTTTCAAACCTAATCGAATCTGTTGTACGAACATTTTGGGTTTCGTATGAAGCATTTACCGATACTCCAATAGCCCCAAGCTTACTATAATCGTATTGCATGCCAGCGTACAAAAATGGGAAGTTTATTTTATTCCATTCCGTCGAAAAATCTTGCCGATTATTGGTTTGATTGTTGTACAGTATTTCCGATGAAGCCTTACGAACTTCGTAGTTGTAAGCTACATTGATAAACGACGAAAACTTATCCCTATTGTATACAAAAAAACTATAGGGATGATACATGTGCCTATATTTTGCTTGTAGCACTTCCATTGCAACATTTCCACCGATATAATTTGCAAACTCCGAAGCCATTTTAACCACAATCAATGCTGTCTCGCCATTTGCGTTATATCGTGTTGGTGGTTCTGTAATAACATTTACTTCATCAACTAGCGAAGCATCGTACCCTTTTAACACCTGAGTAAGCTGGGTTTCAGCTACTCGCAGTAAAGTATTATTTATTTTCACGAGCACACTTCGCTTACCAATAACTGACAATTGATCACCTTTTGTATAGATTTTAGGCAGTGAAATCAACAAATCATACAAATTATTACGGGTGGCACGCAAATCTTTTGTATTTATCGAGTAACCATCAAAACGTAATTTTACAGCATGAGGTTTCCCCTCAATAATAACCTCATTTAAACCAAATGCTACTTCGCTAAGCATAATACTAAAGCGTTGGGGTGAATCTGAAAGTGTAAACTCTTGTTCATATTTTTCATACCCAACACTAGTTACCACTAATCGGTAGGGTTCTTCAGTATTATTATTTATTTTTAATTCAAAGTCGCCTCTACTATCCGTATGCGTTTCCGCAAGAAAATTCTGTTTAATAAACAACGATACTGTAGCATACGGAATCGCATTATGCGTACTATCTTTAACGCTTCCAACTATTAAATAAGACTCTTCACCTCGAATAGCAGGCGAACAAGAAAATGCCTCTACAATCGAAAGAAAAACAAAGAATAAAACGAAATGACATCTTTTCATAAACCATTAATTAAAATCAATAACTTTCATGAACAAAAGGAGCATATTCGCAACGAGGATCAGGATAATTCTATTTATCAGAGCCATAAGCTCGAATTATAAATGGGTTTTAACGTAGCACCACCACCATCACATTTCAATGCAGAAACACCATCGCACTGAATAGAAGGAGATCCTGTACAAACAATATCATCGAGGTTAGAAGACATCCCCCCCTTTACACTCATAAGCGATTTTACATCAATCTTTGATAAAGTAAATTTCATCATATAAATCCTATAAATTCCATGCCGGCTTAGATATATAATCGGCCTTCTGTAAGCCAGCTTTAAACAGGAAGGCGATTTACAGAGGCAAATATACTAATTAACTTTGGCTACCACAACTAGTTAACGACTCACAATTTGAAACCTTTGCACGACAGCAAATCTCATTACAGAATGTTATCTATTTGGCAATAATCGTATTCATTCGAACATTTAATTAAGGAAGATTGTAGGGGCGAACCTCAAAGTGTCCGTCCACCATTCGTATCGTAATTTATTACCGATGAGAGCGGTTCAATGGGTTACAACCGATACATCATTATTTTGTCCGCCCATTGGTGTACCATGATTTACCATGGTTGGTAATGTTATGCTGTACGAGTGCGGGCGGACACTTGAGGTACGCCCCTACAAATACTAGCCACCGTACAATATCATTATGAACCATGGTACATATCATTATTTTCTTCAGGTTCTTTTTTATTTTCGTCTTGATGAAAAGATCAAAACTTCGGAGCATTTGTTTGAGTTTACTTGATCTTTTTCCATTTTGTTGTTGATTAAAATGGGAAAACATCAGGTAAACTTATTTACACATTCTGTTCATTTAGGGTTTTACTCGTGCGTAAGAAAAATTCCTCCGGTCTTCATTTCTCTGAAAATCAGGGGGATAGATGAGAATATATACTTTCTCTAAATCCCAACAAATCTACTCTACTATAGCCCCTAATTAGGGGGGCTAAACTCCTACTCCTTATTTTTCAAAGGTCTCCTTAAGGCAACTTAGTACAGTTATTGTTGTAACTTAGCAGTGGTAAACAATGCCTCTAAAATGCATTAGAAGGTATTTTACCTAATGGCAACACATTATTTATTAAAGTAATGTGTGTACATGAAAACAAAAGTAGTTATAACAGCTAATTAAGGATAGAACCATGGAAAAGGAAAGATTCCGCATCGAACACGATACAATGGGCGAAGTAAAAGTTCCCGCCGAAAAGTATTGGGCTGCACAAACCGAGCGTAGCCGTAATAACTTTAAAATTGGTCCCTCAGCCTCAATGCCACACGAAATTATCGAAGGCTTTGCGTACCTAAAAAAGTCGGCGGCTTATGCGAATTGCGAGTTAGGGGTTTTGGATAGCGAAAAACGCGATGCAATAGCAAGCGTATGCGACGAAATTCTTCGTGGCGAATTAAACGATCAGTTTCCACTCGTTATTTGGCAAACAGGAAGTGGAACCCAATCGAACATGAACGTTAACGAAGTTATTGCCAACCGTGCACATGTACTACATGGCGGTAAACTTGGCGAACATAGTTTTATACACCCCAACGATGATGTAAATAAGTCGCAAAGTAGCAACGATACTTACCCTACAGCAATGCACATAGCATGCTATAAAATTGTAGTTGAACGGGTATTGCCAGCAATTGATGCATTAAAAGCAACCTTCGAAACAAAAAGTAAGGCTTTCGAAAAGGTTGTAAAAATAGGTCGTACACACCTTATGGATGCCACTCCACTTACTTTGGGGCAGGAAGTATCGGCTTATGTTGCACAACTAGGTTATGCAAAAAAAGCTATCGAAGCAACCCTTGCTCATCTTAGCGAACTTGCGCTTGGGGGAACAGCTGTAGGAACAGGCTTAAATACCCCAAAAGGGTACGATGTGCTGGTAGCAAAATACATTGCCAACTTTACAGGCTATCCCTTTGTAACGGCACCGAATAAATTCGAAGCATTAGCTACCCACGATGCCGTTGTTGAAGCCCATGGAGCATTAAAACAATTAGCCGTTACACTATTTAAAATAGCTAACGATGTACGCTTATTGGCTAGCGGTCCACGCTCGGGAATTGGCGAAATTATTATTCCTAGCAACGAACCCGGTAGTTCAATAATGCCAGGAAAAGTAAACCCCACCCAATGCGAAGCCCTTACGATGGTTGCTGCACGTGTAATGGGTAACGATACTACCATTTCGTTTGCTGGGGCTAATGGTCAATTCCAATTAAATGTGTTTAAACCCGTAATGGCTGCTAGCTTTCTCGAATCGGCTCGATTGTTAAGCGATGCAATGCTTTCGTTTAACGAACATTGCGCTGAAGGTATTGAACCCAATTACGCACGAATTAAAATGATGCTTGATAACTCGCTTATGCTTGTTACGGCACTAAATACTCACATTGGTTACGAAAATGCCGCTAAAATAGCTAAAACAGCACATGCCAATGGCACAACTTTAAAAGAAGAAGCTATTAACCTTGGGTTACTAACAGCCGAAGAGTTCGATCAATGGGTACGCCCTGAAGATATGACGGGGTCGCTAAAATAGAATTTGTTAATATGGCGAGCTTTGTATAATACCTTACCAACGGTAACCGCCCCCATTCGATATCAACAACATACATAAATTACAGTTCCGTGATTCGAAAAGGTTACCGCCTTACGGCAATGGTATTATGCAAAGCCCCCCTGGTTAATTACCGAAGAAGCTATTTTTCAAACACTTCAGCTATTATAATGCGTTCGATCCCCTCGCTTAAGGGAGCTTCTTCAAAATTAAACTTTTGTTCCTTCAATAATAAATTATGACTGCTAAAGAATATATTGCAGCTCGCCCTGGTGCGGGTAGTAAAAAATTTGTTGGACCGCATGTAAGTGCTTCGGGAGGAGTAGAAAATGCTATTATAAATGCTAATAATGTTGGGGCAAGTGCTTTTGCGCTATATACACGCAACCAGAGGCAATGGAACCACAAACCGCTTGAGGAGGAAAGCATTACTCGCTTTCACCAATTATTAAAGGATTATGGCTATAGTACAAAGCATATTCTTCCGCACGCCTCGTATCTTATAAACTTGGGGAACCCCGACCCCATAATGCGAAAAAAAAGCAACCAAGCCTTTCTCGATGAGTTACAACGATGCGAAGTTTTAGGGCTCGAAATGCTAAATTTTCACCCGGGGAGCCACTTGGGCAAAGTTTCGCCCGAGGATTGCCTTGCTATAATTGCCGACGAAATGAACGCCCTAATACAACAAACAAATAAGGTAAAGTTGGTATTGGAAAACACTGCTGGGCAAGGCACAAATATGGGGTTTCGGTTCGAACACCTTGCTACAATTATCGAAAAAATCGA
This sequence comes from Porphyromonas sp., assembly GCA_029983495.1. Taxonomy (GTDB): domain Bacteria; phylum Bacteroidota; class Bacteroidia; order Bacteroidales; family Porphyromonadaceae; genus Porphyromonas. The sequence goes on along the minus strand of JASBZJ010000101.1, from coordinate 523 downwards.
CCACAAGGAGCGTGTGGGCGTATGCATTGATACAGCCCATACCCTTGCAGCAGGATACGAAATTCGGACTCCCGAAGGTTATGGTGCGATGTGGAATGCGTTCGACAAAATTATCGGAGCTAACTACTTAGTAGGTATTCACCTTAACGACTCAAAAAAGGAACTGGGAACCCACGTAGATCGACATGCACCCGTTGGTGACGGTGTTATGGGGATGAACCTTTTTGAAATGGTTATGAACGACTCCCGCTTAAACAATTTACCTTTAATACTCGAAACCCCCGATGAAAGCTTATGGCCTGCCGAAATAAGGCAACTATTTACGTTGCTACAACCCTAAAAGGGAACCAACAAAGGCTATAATAAAGGGGCAAAAATACAAAAAGCACCATTCCACTACTAACGGAGTGATGTATCGAAAAAGTATTTTTTGTAAGTTTGCATCGTGTAGTACCTTAACGAGGGCTAACAGTTTTGTGTGTTTATGGGCAAACTAACTATTGTACCCACCCCCGTAGGCAAC
>JASBZJ010000100.1 GCA_029983495.1 Porphyromonas sp. | reverse complement strand
AAGCATTTTTAGAAGAGCGGGTTGTGTACGGTCGTTGCTATCTTTAGCTCGGCCTTCGCGTTGAGCAATCCAAAGGCTTTGTTTTTCGGTTACTACACTGTGGTTAATAAAAAGCGATAGCACTTTACTACTTTCAATAAAGGCCTTGGGCGAAAGAGAGCGTTCAACCATTACAGCACCAGCAAGTTTAACCAGCGTTTTAATCCACTCCTTATCTAAAAGGTTATCACCAATAGCCATACGAGCCATGGTAAAGCCAGCCTGGAATAGTAATAGGTTAAGTATAGCTACATCAAGAATAATATCCCTATGGTTCGAAATAAAGGTTACGGCAGGGTAGTTTTTAATACTACTTGTGCCACTTAAGTCGTACGAAAAAGTAGTTTGCTTAAGAAGTTCGGTAAGTGCTGGAGCATAAATACCATTATTTACTTCCTTAATGGAGTGCATTTTTCCGAATGATTCTAAAAGACACGAAGCTTTTTCGGGGGGGAATAATTTCAGCGTTGCCATAAATTCGGGGTCTTTAACCAGCGAAGCTACGGCCGTGTTAACTTCATCATCGTAAAATGGTCGTATGCGATTCCATATGGGTGCTATTTCATCCCAATTAGGCACGTTTGGTTGTTGCATTGCTGTTATCATTATTCATTATTCGGTTAATCCGTCCTCAATAATTGTAGTAAGTGTTTCACTGAGCAAAAGGCCTGTAGCACGTAATTGTTTAGGTATAAAACTTTCGTTTGTAAGGCCTGGTACGGTGTTTACTTCAAGTAAGTAGGGTTTGCCTTCAGGGGTAATAATAAAATCGGCTCTATAAAACCCACGTAACTGCAGGTGTTCACCAAGTGAAGCGGTAATTTCCTGGATGTGTTCAGCCCATTGCTCGGGTATGCGCGCAGGTGTAATTTCATCGCTACTACCACTGTACTTGGCCTCGAAATCGAAAAAGTCCGTTCCATGAACAACAACCTCGGTAAGGGGTAAAACCACTCGTTTGTGTTTTAATGCAATTACCCCACAAGTAACTTCGGTTCCCTCAATAAGGGTTTCCACCATAGCTTGTCCGTTTACATCGGCGCAAATAGCTTTTTCTAAGGCATCGTTTATGCAATTTGCTTGGGTAACACGTGTTGTAGCTATACTACTTCCACCTTCGCATGGTTTAACAAATAAGGGTAATGGTATGGGGCAGTTAGTAGCAACCTCGGTATAGTTGGTACGGTTAACACAAATGCCTTGGGGCGTTTCAATACCAAAAGCATTTACAAAATGCTTAAAGCTAACCTTATCGAATGTGAGGCTTTCGCAAAGAACACCGCCGGTGCTGTATGGAATGTTCAGTAAATCGAAGTATCCTTGCAGTTTGCCATCTTCGCCAGGAGTACCATGAATGGTAATAAAAACGAAATCGAATTTTAGAGTTATACCTTTATATTGGCAGGTAAAGGTCGAAAAGTCTACGGGGTATTCCGTTCCTTCCTCGCAAAGCATTATTTGTGGGAGTGAGGTTGTGGGGATTTTTTTCCACACAATTAGATAGGGGTTGAAATACTCTCTATTTATATTTTCGAAAACGGTTTGCGCACTTTTTAGCGAAACTTCGTATTCCCCTGAGTAGCCACCGGCTACAATGGCAATGTTTCTTTTCATAGATCTGCTAATGGCTATTATTGACAAAATGTAGTTTCCCCCAAAAAAGCGAATCTTTTGTTCGCAAAAACGCCCAAGCATTTATTGATGTTCGTTATACAATGCATCCTTGTATGCGCTTAGGTTTAATGAGGATTGACGAACAATTATATCAGTAGTTTTTTTTAGGGTTATACTTATCCTATACACCTGTACGGCAACTTAATAACGTTATTTGGTCTAACTATCTTCTCTCAATGGGTATAATATACTTAGGTTACATTACTTCACCCTCTCTTAAGCAACTTGTTGTATAATCTCTCCATGTTTCGAGCAACTGTTGCATATCATGGGGCTCCTCTACCTTAAACTGCAAAAACTGGTTGGTTTTGGGGTGTGTAAAGCCTAGAGAATAGGCGTGCAAGGCTTGGCGAGGGCAAAGTGCCAGTGCTTTGTTTGCAAAGGCTAAGTACGATGCGGTGTGCCTACCGCGAAGTATTTTATCGCCACCGTAACGCTCGTCGCTGACTAAAGGATGGTTAATATGCTTAAAGTGAGCCCGAATTTGGTGCGTTCTGCCCGTTTCGAGTTTGCAAGCAACATAAGTTACAAAGGTTAAATGCTCCAACACATAATAATGTGTAACAGCTGGTTTCCCTTCGTTGCTATCGGGGGGGAAAACTGCCATCCGTGTGCGTTCCTTAGGGTCGCGCCCAATATTGCCAATAATTGTTCCTTGTTCTTTGGGTAATGTACCCCAGGCTAAGGCGTGGTAGGTTCGTTCGGTAGTTTTATCGAAAAACTGCTTTGCTAAAAACGCCTTTGCTTCGGGGCGTTTTGCGGCTACAATTAGCCCACTTGTATCCTTATCTATTCGGTGTACTAACCCTACGGTAGGGTCGTTGGCATCGAAATATTTGTCGTTTCGTAAGTAATAAGCCAAGGCATTAACTAAGGTGCCTGTAAAATTGCCATTACCTGGGTGAACAACCATTCCGCTAGGTTTGTTTATTACGAGCAGTAAATCATCCTCATAAACAATATCGAGGGGAATATCTTCGGCAAGAATACCTTTTTCATGCGGAGGCCTAAGTAGGCGAAGAGTAATAATATCGCCCGGTCGAACTTTATAGTTGCTTTTTACGGCCTTATCTCCAACAAAAATAGCCCCCGCCTCGGCTGCTAAACTTATGCGTGTACGAGAACTATGTTCCATTCTATCGGATAAAAACTAATCGATACGAAGGGGGGTTTGTCCACGATCAACTACCACGCCAAAGTGTTCATACCGAGTTTCACCCTCATCGAAATGTGCTTCACCTTCGAAATCGACCTCAGGGAATATTGTTTCGTCATCAAAATCACCACCAAGCCTCATTATCCTCCATCTTTTCTGGGGTTTTCTCCTTATTTATAACCGTATCGCTTCGTCGCATTAGTATCGAGTCGCTTCCCATATAATTGCTCCAGTCTTCTTTTATCATTAGTAAATCAGGCATATCAATATTGTTACTGGTTACAACAAGTGTAAGCGGGGTATCGATGTTTACACGTGTACCAGCGGGAAGTTCCTTTCCATCTGCTCCATGAACGGCACGAGTAAGGTTATCAAATTCGCCAGGAATATAACGAACCGAAATTTGAACAAAACCAAGCCCTTCGAGGGTAGCTTTTGCTTGTCGCATCGACATATTCGATAGTTCGGGGATAACCTGCTGAGGTTTGTTTAGTGCAACAACCGTAAGATAAACAGTTCTGTGCGGCTTTACTTTTGCTCCTTCGTTAGGTACAATGTCGAGAACCGTACCAGGGGTTTGGTTCATCGAGTAAAGCGAATCAACAACTTCGTATGTAAGGTTAGCATGTTCTAATGTACTTGCAACTTCGCTTAGCATTTTCCCTTTTACGGTTGGAATAACTACACTATCGCCATGCCTAGTATACCTATTAAAGATTAGCATAAGGGCGAATACTATTACAATCGAAATTGCCACCATGAGCAGAAGGTTCGCTAAAATGGGGTAGCGTTGCGTAAAGCTTTTACCTTGCTTTTTTTCACTTTTAGTACTTTTCTTTTCGTTTTGCATCGTTCCTAAGATATCGCTTGTAAAAGCTTACTGTGTTTAGGCATAACTATGTACGGTATAAATACCTTACGGTTCAGTAGCTTCTATTCGTCAAAGTTACGAAATATATTCTCAACCAGTTGGACTATTATTCTTACGCACAGAGTATGACTTCATTATAGACGATAACCTATAATGATACATGCTACCATACAGAGATCTCAAATATACTAAGAGCCTTGCTCGTCATCCATTATGCACAAGCAAGCTATGCTACATGAAACTATGCAAAAGTAGCAGAATAAAAAGGGGCATCGAAGAGGTAGCAAATACGTAATAGATAGTACAAAGCAAACTACTATAGCTAAGCGGTAAGCACACTTTCTTGTACCTTTGAGGAGTAGAACCAATAGTTCATTACCAATTTATTAATTGAAGTACATTTATTAGTATGGAAAAGAAAAGTGCTGTAGCCCTTGTAACAGGTGCTACCTCGGGCATCGGCAAAGCCGTTGCAATTGAACTTGCCCACATGGGGTACAATATTATTATTACAGGTAGACGTAAGGAACGACTTGAAGAGGTAAAAGAAAGTATCGAAAGCAGCACTACGCAACAGGTTTTAGCCTTAGCTTTCGATGTTCGTAACAATAACGAAGTGTTGGAAAACCTAGGGCAATTACCTGAGGATTGGGAAGGGATTGAAGTACTAGTAAACAATGCAGGGCTTGCTGCAGGGCTTGAACCGTTACAAGACGGTGATGTAACCGATTGGGAGCGTATGATTGATACAAATATTAAAGGGCTCCTTTACGTTACAAAAACCATTGCTCCTCTTTTAATTAAACAACAAAAGGGACATATTTTCAACTTGGGGTCCATTGCAGGGCGCGAAGTTTACCCTTGTGGCAACGTATACTGCGCTACTAAACATGCTGTATATGCTCTATCGAAAGGCATGCGGATGGATTTACTACCCTATGGCATAAAAGTAACAGATATTGAACCTGGAGCCGTTGAGACCGAGTTCTCGCTAGTTCGTTTCCATAACGATGCCTCTCGTGCTGAAAAAGTATATGAAGGCTACACCCCGCTTACAGGAAAAGATATTGCACTTTGTATAAAAGCGGCACTCGAACTTCCCCCTCATGTTTGTTTAAACGAAATACTTGTTACGCCAGTTGCACAAGCATCGAGTAGAGACTTCCTGAAAAAGTAATCCACTAAATACCTGAGAACACACCCATAAAAAGGAGCAACATCGTAACTAGCGATTGTTGCTCCTTTATTTTAAGCCAGTTTAGTAGTGATAACTGGCAGGGTTACCGTACCTCTCGCACGCCTACCCCTATTGATAAAAAGAAGAATACTAAAAAAGTCTGCTTTACCTTACACATGCATCAAGGTAAGTTTAGGGTTTAATGTTGCGAAGCGTTCTTGTTCTTGGTGCCAGCTTTCGTTGAACGCCTACTATTTGCTTGTGCTAGCATATTTTCGATTTGCTGTTGGGTATAGCTACCGTCAAATATTATTACGGCAATCTCTTGATTATCGTCAACAATAAGGTACAATCCATCAACGGCACTACGTTGCATCTTTCCAATGAGGTTAATCTTTGCACCATCACTTTTTACCGAAAAAAATGTTTTGTACAAGTTACTTTTACCATTACATATGGGTGAAAAGGCATCCTGCAAACGCTTAAGCCCCTGTTTATTATTCGAACTAAGAATACGAATCGACTCGGTATTTCCCATAATATCTTCTAACGAGGGGAGGTCGCTATTCTTAAATTCAAACTTACCACTCTTAAGCATCGACGAGGATAGATAAATATCGGTTACAGCATCGTGGTCGGCAATGGAAGTAAGGTTCAATACCTCGGTTTTATTTTGTGCCTGCATCGAGCCCAAGTTAGCCACGGTAATAATAGCTATAGCACAAAGGTTTATAATGATTTTTGCCCTATTCATAACGAACTTATATAAAGGGAATATCAGTAATAAGGTTAATATCCGGTAAGAATAAAATTGTTGTTGGATTGTATTTCGTCGAGTTTATCCCAAGTAGCCTCCATAATGGTATTGGTTTCATCCAATTTAGCTTCTAAAAAATCGCATTGTTCAGCACCTTGTTCGAGGCTCGAAGCCAGCATATCAAAGGCCTGCTGGGCATGCTTGTTTACCTCTTCCTGAGCAATAGGTTCGCCATTCCTCAACGAAGGTTCGTGTTGGATGCGAGGAACAGCTAGGGTTAAAGCAACAATTGTTGCAGCAACAGATGCCACACCTACCGAAATTCGGCGGAATCGAATAATACGAGGGTTTGTTTGGAAGCTTTTTATATGCGAAGCTGCAGCCATAGTACTTTCGATAACACGCAAATGCTTTGCCCAAGGGCTCCCCTCGGGTTCATCCAAAAGAGCTAAATGCAACAACAACTCCTCCTCGGGAGTAGTATCCCCCGCATAATACCGTTGGAGCAATTGCTCTAACTCTTGCGTCTTTGCTAAGCTGTGCTTATCCATGGGTAATATTCCTTCAATCATCTATTCTCATCAACCAAAAGAATTTGTCGAGCCTCGTTACGTAAACGAGAGAGTGTACTACGAACAGTAGCTTCCTGCAAGCCGAGCTTATCGGCAGTTTCCTGGTTCGAAAGCATTTCAAATTGTCGTAAGCGAAAAATACTTCGCTTGGGTTCTTTTAGGCCCTTTACCCACCTATTAAGCCGTTTACGTTGTTCTTTTTCAACTAATAAAGCATGGGGGTCGGTACCACTATCGGCTTCAATCAGTAACGAAGCCGCATCTTCTTCGTTCCTTCGTGCTACAGCAGGGCTTTTAAGTTTATCCAAACATCGGTTTCGAGCCGTGCGTATTACAAAGGCTTTGGGGTTCTCTACCCTGTCAAGCTCATCGCGAATTTCCCACAATTTAAGATACACATCCTGCGTAACGTCGTTTGCATCCTCGCTATTTTTCATCAAGCTACTACACACGGCGTAAACAACATCCCTTAAGGGGAGGTATATCTCGGTAAAGGTGGCTCCACTCATTAAAGCGGTTCAATCGTTTTGGGCTTAGGGTTTATACATTCCCCTTTTACAAGGTTATAATTAATCACCCAACGCTTGCCCTTCCGGCTCGGTAATCTTTTCGTTAAGGCTTATCTCCAATGCTACTTTCAGTATAAAAATACTATCAAAAGGAGCCTAAAAGCAAAGTAGATACACCTATGCTTTTCGTAGCACGTTACTATCTACTAAGAAAACCGCCCTTAGGAACAATGCGTGGGCAATTAAGTAGAACGTCAAATAATAACGTCAACTAAACAACTAACATTTCTATTGCTGAAGACAACAACACAATGCCGAAACACTTTTAATAAATT
>JASBZJ010000099.1 GCA_029983495.1 Porphyromonas sp. | reverse complement strand
GACTTAACTCGTGTGGCTATCCTAGGGGTGCCGAAGCCTGGTTTTTTACCAGGCCTACGTATTCAAACGGTTTTAATTTGGGTAAAGCGTTACCTAAATTCTGAATTATAGCAGGTTATTAGGTGGAGTGTGTTTTTTCAACAACCTCAAAGCATATTGTTGGGAGGTGTAAATGCGAAGTTGATAGGGCAGTTGCAATTTTGCTTTGTTCTACTAATAACCTTCGCATGAGTTGGAGGGTTATGCTCCTTTTTTTAAGTGAAGTTTTATTATTTATTATTAGATATTTGGCATTTAAAGATAAAAGCTGAATGATGTGCAACTTACGAATAGCGAAAGCACTGGCTGCTAAATTTGTGGCGATAGTGGTCGTTCCAATGGTTTTTATGGCTTGTGGCTCTATTAAGAACATTAGCTACTTTCAGGATTTGAAAGATGGCGACAAGGTGACGATGATTCAACCGCAACCTATTACAGTTAAATCAGATGATAAACTTTTTATTGTAGTAAAAAGTAAGGATCCCGAGCTTTCTAATTTATTCAATTTACCCATTGTTTCGACACGTATTGGCACAGGTACACGTTCGGCGTACGACCTTAACCGGGAGCTTGCAAGTTATAGTGTGAGCAGTAAGGGTACAATTGATTTTCCTATTTTAGGCAAAATTGCCGTTGCCGGCAAAACACGCGAAGAAATAGCTACTTTGGTTAAAGAAAAACTTATTGAGGGGAACCTTGTTAAGGATCCTACCGTTACGGTGGAATTTCAGAACTTACACTTTTCGGTATTGGGCGAAGTTGCCCACCCCGGGCAGTATGCTATCAGTCACGACCAGCTAACTATACTCGATGCCATTAGCCAAGCAGGCGACCTTACCATATACGGTAAGCGCGATTCGGTAAAAGTTATTCGCCGAAATGCTGATGTACAAACCATTTATACCGTAAATCTTAATTCGGGGAGCGAGTTGCTTAATTCGCCCGTATTCTATTTACAACAGAACGATATTATTTATATCGACCCTAATGATACGCGAAAACGACAATCGACCGTTAATGGTAACACTTTCCTTTCGTCGTCGTTTTGGATTAGTGTAGCGTCGTTGCTCACCTCGGTTGCAGTAGTTGTTATAAATACCACTCAACGTTCGGGAAAATAGTAGGTTGAATTTGATAAAAACAAGACGATGGAAAGTAGTCAACCTTTGCACGAGCAACAATTGAGCCATATCAATAGTACCATAGATCTTAAGGATTTCTTGTGGTTATGTTTGCATAAATGGTTATGGTTTGTAGTATCGATACTTATTGCTGTAGGTATAGCCTGTTTTTATATTCTTTCTACCCCTAAAGTATATCAGCGCAGTGCCACGATGCTTATTAAAGAGGATTCAAAATCGAGCAGCATTGCTGGTGATATGGCAAATGTTTTTTCAGAAATGGGGCTTAATGCAGGGCGAAGCAATATATACAACGAAGTGGAAATACTAAAAGTTCCCGCCACTATTCTAGAGGTTGTGAAACGCCTCTCATTGGATGTGAATTATCTGGAAAATGGTCAATTCCACAAAAATACCCTCTATGGCGAGGAGCTACCTGTAAAAGTTATTTTTCACGATTTAAAAGACGAGGAAACCGCAAGTTTAACCTTAACGATAAATGGCGACAGCACGGTAATACTTTCGAATTTTAAAAGTAGAGTAAGTAGCGATTCCGCCGATGATGCTTTAACCGTTTCGCTTAATTCGGTAACTTCAACACCCCTCGGCAAGGTAACTGTTATTCCAACTATGGGGTATTCAAAACACAATGCCCATATAGGAAAAAATATTGCCGTGGTACGAACAAACCTCTACCGCACAACCGATGATGTTCGTAAAAAACTAACTGTAGCGGTAAACAGCGATAAGTCGACAATTATAAATATTTCGTACAACGATGTTCATCCCCAACGTGCAACAGATATTATTACTACACTTATTGCTGTGTATAAGGAAAACTGGATGGAGGATAAAAACCAAATGACTTTGGCAACATCGAACTTTATCAACGAAAGGTTGGCCACTATCGAACGCGAACTGGGAGGGGTTGATGAGGAAATTTCGTCGTACAAAAGTAACCATCTCTTGCCCGATATCGAAATGGCTTCGAACCTTTACCTTACTCAGTCGGGCGAAACTAACAGCCAATTGCTAAAGCTTAATACACAGCGAAGCATGGCACAGTATATTTTAGAAACCCTTACTAAGAATTCGAACAGTAATCAGTTACTGCCCGCCAATTCGGGCATTGAAAGCCAAAGTATTGAAGCTCAAATTGCCGAATACAATAAACAGCAATTACAACGAAATAGCATTGTTGCGAACTCGAGCGAAACTAACCCACTTGTAGTTGACTACGACCAAAACCTTGTGGCTTTGCGTAAGGCTATTATAGAATCAGTAAACAACCACTTGGTAACACTTAATACCCAAATTGCCAGTCTTAAGCAGTACGAAAAGAAAACTAATGCCCAAATAGCATCGAACCCCGACCAAGCAAAGTTCCTTCAGTCGGTGGGGCGCGAACAGAAGGTTAAGGAAGCACTTTACTTATTCCTTCTGCAAAAACGCGAGGAAAACGAGCTTTCGAAAGCGTTTACTGCCTATAATACTCGTATTATTTCGGCTCCTATGGGTAAACTTACCCCTGTAAAACCTGTAAAACGAAATATTTTTTTAGCGGCTATTGTACTAGGTTTACTTTTACCCATTGTTGTACTGTTCATACACGAAACCTTTAATACTCGTATTCGTAGCCGTAAGGATATTGAAGGCTTAAAAATGCCGTTCCTTGGCGAAATTCCGCTGATGCCTTCGAAGCGAAAGAAATTTAAATGGGTAAAGCAGAAAAAATCCAATACAGTAGAAACTCCGCCGGTTGTGGTAAAAGCCGGTAGCCGTAATATTATAAACGAAGCTTTTAGGGTATTGCGCACAAACCTCGAATTTATAATGGGGAACAATAACCAAGCGAACGTATTTGCGGTAACCAGTTTTAACCCGAATAGCGGAAAATCGTTTGTTACAGCTAATATTGCAACAAGTTTTGCCATCCGAGGAAGCCGCGTACTTGTAATTGATGGGGATATGAGGCATGCCTCAACTTCGGCTTATATTAGTTCTCCTAAGTTGGGGCTTAGTGATTACCTTAATGGTAGTGTTAACAACCTCGAGCAAGTAATATATATGCGGGGAGCAAGGAATTTGTTAGGCGTAATACCTGTGGGAACTATTCCCCCTAACCCCACGGAATTATTACTACACAGCCGGTTAGAGGAGTTGATTATGTGGGCACGTACTAACTACGATTACGTGTTTATTGATTGTCCTCCTATTGAAATTGTGGCAGATGCTCAAATAATTAATCAATTTGCCGACCGTACCCTGTTTGTTGTTCGCTCGGGGCTTTTTGAAAAGAGTATGTTGCCCGAACTACAGAAAATATACTCCGAAAAACATTATAAAAACATGGCTCTTATTCTTAATGGTACCGAAAACGACAGTGCTCGTTACGGATATGGTTATCGGAACGGATACAGCTATGGATACTATAGTAACGACAGCGAAGAGAACGAGTAGACCCTATGGTGTGTTTATTCCTTTCACCCCCCTCTTTAGTTGTTTATTTGATTATTAACGAGGCAAAAGCTTATGTGCAAGCAAGCTGTAGTATAAACAGTTTAGTGTATTAACCGTGCGAAATGTTCCTTTGGACGAAAGCGAGACGTTTGGAAAGCAGTGGCTTTTTGCAAGGCTTTACCGATTGGCATTGTCATATATTGCCGGCTGTTGATGATGGGGCGCGTTCGATGGATGAATCGCTTAAAATGTTGGAGCGTTACGAAAAGCTTGGAGTAAAACAAGTATGGCTTACCCCCCATATTATGGAGGATATACCCAATACAACCGAAGCTTTGCGCATACGCTTTAACGAACTGAACGAAAAATATAAAGGTGTTATAGCGTTGCACCTTGCAGCAGAGAATATGCTCGATAATTTGTTCGATGAACGCTTAGAAGCTAATGATTTGCTCCCTATAGGAGATGCGGGTAACCACTTGTTGGTTGAAACTTCGTATTACAACCCTCCAATGGACTTGTTGGGAACGCTACAAAGTATAAAAGCCAAAGGTTATCACCCCGTGTTGGCACACCCCGAAAGGTATAGGTATATGGATAAGACCGACTACCGGCAACTGCACCAAATGGGGGTAAAGTTTCAACTGAACCTATTCTCCTTGCTCGAAGCCTATGGTAAGGAAGCAAAGGTTAAAGCGCATATGTTGCTAGCTATGGGGATGTATACCCTTATGGGTAGCGACGTGCATCGATACCACGTACTCGAAGCTATGCTTGGGCGTAACTTTAAACTTAACAAACTTATTGTAAACCAATTGTACTAAATGAAGCCAACCTCCCCTATTTTGCACACTATTGTTCCCCGAGGTGGTGTTTGTAATGGTCGAACAAGTACGAATACCACGTAGAGGAAGAGGATGGCTAAGAATGAAAATATATCAATTGCTCGTTGTGATGAACTTGTACTATGTCTGTCAAAAATTTATTGCTTAATACCTATCAAGCCAGGTATGTGAATCGAAAAATTGTGCTACTAACGGATGTCTTAGTAGGTGCGGCTTGTATGCTACTCGGTAGCGCACTTTATTTTTATCTCGACCCCTCGGCTAGTTGGAGCCAATTCCTCCACATAAAATGGATTTTGCCGGCATTGTTGTTTGTTGGTGCTGTTACAACATTTGTTTCGTCGCTTATATTTTCAACGTATAAGCAAATCCTTCGCCATAGTTCGTTTGTAGTTAGTTATAGGCTGTTAGCTATGGCACTGTGTAATGCTCTATTGGTAATAGTGGCTATGGCACTTTTGTTTGCTATTACGGGTATACCATATAGCATGCGTATGCTAATTTTTACGGCAATAACCTTTTTTGTATGCTTTGTGCTTTCCATAAGCTTTGTGCGTTTTGTAATGATATGGTTTGCTAGGCATTTAACCCGTATTACTGTACCTGAAAATCATATAAATAAGCAGGTTGTACTTATTTATGGTGTAAATTCCGCTGCTGAAGGTATTTTTCAAATGCTTCGTAATTCGCGCGAGTTTCAGGTGGTAGGCTTTTGCACACAGGAAAGTGCCAACAACCAGTTCCGGCTTTCGGATTTGAAAATTTACATCATTCATAACAAAAGCGACCTCGTTAAAATAGTTCGCCAAAAGCATATACAGGGAATTGTATTTTCGAATCGGTACGACTTTTTAGCTGAGCGAGAATCGTTTATTGCCGATTGTCAATCATTAGGGCTAAGTACGTACCTTTGTAGCCAAATTAGTGCTACCTCAGTGAACGAAATTGCACGCGATAGTGTGCGTAGGATACGTATCGAGGATCTCCTAATGCGCGATGTAATTACCCATAACCATCAATCGGTACGAAAGGTATACCAAGGGAAAACAGTGCTTGTAACAGGTGCTGCGGGTAGTATTGGTTCGGAATTGGTAAAACAGATTGCAACCTATGGGGTAAAACAGTTAGTTTTGCTGGATAATGCCGAGTCGCCCTTGCACGAAGTTCGCCTATATTTGAACGAGTATTTCCCAAATTTACAGTTTGTTCCCCTAATTGCCGATGTTCGCCAACGCAATAGAATAGACGTTATTTTCGACCATTACAAACCACAAATAGTGTTACATGCTGCCGCTTATAAGCATGTACCCCTTATGGAGGAAAACCCTTGCGAGGCTATAACTGTTAATGCCGAAGGAACTCGTAATATTGCCGATGCTTGTGTGGCATATAATGTTGATACCATGGTTATGGTTAGCACGGATAAGGCTGTTAACCCAACCAACGTTATGGGGGCTACGAAACGTGCAGCCGAAATATATGTACAAAGTTTAGGTAAGGCTATTGAGGAAGGTAAAATAAAAGGTAAAACAACCTTTATTACCACGCGCTTTGGCAATGTACTCGGTAGCCAAGGCTCGGTGATACACCTATTCCGAGAACAGATTGCCAAGGGCGGGCCGGTTACTGTAACGCACCCCGATATTGTTCGCTTTTTTATGAGCATTCCCGAAGCTTGCAGTTTGGTGCTTCAAGCATCGTCGTTGGGTAACCGTACCGAAATTTTTGTATTCGATATGGGCGAAGAGCATAAGATTGTTGATTTAGCCAGAAGAATGATTCGGCTTGCAGGTTTTGAACCCGACAAGGATATAAAGATTACTTTTACGGGCTTGCGACCAGGTGAAAAAATATACGAGGAAGTGCTAGCAACGGATGAGAGTACCGTTAAAACGGATCTGCCAAAAGTACGCATTGCCCTTGTAAGACCGGCTGATTATACCCAAATACTGCAACCTTACGAAGCCCTATGTGCTAAAGCTCGTGAGGTAAAACCAATGGATGCTGTAACCTTGCTTAAAGCTTTTGTACCCGAATACAAAAGCACCAACAGTGCTTACGCCATTCTAGATAAGCACTATGATGCTGGTAAAGGTATTCCAACTCGTGTAGCCTTCGAAACTTTCTCCTCGCATAATCCTATCGAAGCGTGTGAAACGATGCCTTTTAACCAAGTAACAACTATAGATTATAAAATATAGTAATGCAACTGCTGTAGAGTAAGGCTAGAGTTAACCCGATTTAACTTGTTCAGTATTTAAAAAGCTACTTCGTCTTCGATAACGGCATGGAAATAAATCTATCACATATTAAAGTTTGTGTTATTGGCCTTGGTTATGTAGGTCTTCCTTTAGCACGTTTGTTTTCAACTAAATTCCCTACAATTGGATTCGATTTAAATAAAGCCCGTGTAGATGAACTTATGCAGGGGCATGATGCTACTTTGGAAGTAGCAGATGACTTGCTAAAAGAGGCTATCGAAAAGTATGGATTTACATGTACGAGTGATATTGAGCAAATAAAGGAATGCAACTTTTATGTTGTTGCAGTGCCTACACCCGTTGATGATAATAATCACCCTAATTTATGGCCTTTAAAAAGTGCAAGCAAAACTGTTGGAACAGCTATCACTAAAGGTGATGTAGTAGTTTATGAATCGACGGTATACCCTGGGGTTACAGAGGAAGAGTGTATACCTGTGGTTGAAAAGATTTATCAAATAACTTGGAAAGTGATTGAGAGAGTTG
>JASBZJ010000098.1 GCA_029983495.1 Porphyromonas sp. | reverse complement strand
GATTTCCCATTTTAATCAACAACAAAATGGTAAATCATCAAGTAAACTCAAACAAATACTCCGAAGTTTTGATCTTTTCATCAGGAGAAAAATAAAAATGAACCTGAACAAATTAACCTCGTGTTCCCCACCCTCACAATAGGGGAACGAAAAACGGCAAACATGCATCATGTAGGAGGGGGACCTGCGTGTCCGCCCGCAACCCGAAAAACATTACGAACCATGGTAAACCTTCGGGCGGACACTTGAGGTTCGTCCACACAATCTTCCTTAATAACGGTTCGAATGAATACGCTTATTACCAAATAGATAACAACCTGTAATAATGATACTTATTGTCGTATAAATGGCTCCTTTAAGCACCCCAAATAAGTATAGCTGGTGTAAATACAAAAATCCCCAGCAATAAAGTTTATGTATTATTGAGCTACAAGTGCAACGCTCTTACTTTACACCCCTCGTGTTGCACTTCTGGGGAATACGAAAAGTTATAGCACACAGCACACCTAACCCACAAAGCATAAATTTATTACCTTTGTATAGATAGTATAAGCCCCTTTTAATGGGGCATGTACCAACTTTAGTTGGGAGGTACCGTTGAGCTTGCCTCAAAAAACAATCTCATTTGTTTGAAAAGGTTCAGCCTGAGAGTATCGCTCCGTCCTAACAATGTTATCGAACAACGGTAACAAAGCCTACAACATGCTACTCGACTATAGTAGCTACAGTGTTAGGTTAAGTATGTAGGATAGGTAAAAGTGTAATGGTTTTTAGAGCAAAATTGAATGATTTTGAGCCCGAATGCCCACAGAGAGGTATTACCCAAGTGTAATTTAGCCATAGTGCTTTTTGTTCTATCGCTTTTAGCACCTCATATAAGCATGGCGCAAAGCCGTAATAGTACTTATATGGATTATATTAATAGGTATGCGTTAGAGTGTATACGCCAAATGCAAAGGCACGGAATACCCGCTTCGATTACTATGGCACAAGGCTTGCTCGAAAGTTCTGCAGGGCAAAGCACATTAGCCTCAGTTCACCATAATCACTTTGGTATAAAATGCCACACAGCATGGCAAGGAAAGCGAACCTATCGCAACGATGATCGCCCTAACGAGTGCTTTCGAAGCTACGAAAACGACCTCGACTCGTTTAACGACCACTCGAATTTTTTACAGCAACAGCGCTATAAAAACCTCTATAACCTAAATATAACCGATTATCGTAGCTGGGCTAGAGGGCTACAGCGTGCAGGTTATGCTACAGACAAAGGGTACGCTAATAAGCTTATTGCACTAATTGAGTTATACGAATTATATGAACTCGATAAGGAGCGTTACCCCAAATGGCTACATGGTACCCCAATGAGGAATAACAGCACCCCTAAGGATGAAAGTAAAGGGAGTGGTATTAAACACGAAGGCTATATCAGCTATGGTTTACTTTACGTTATTGCTGAACAAGGCGATACCTTTACATCGATTGCAAACGAAATGGATCTTTCGCCTCAAAAAGTGGCGAAGTATAACGAAGCTCCAATCGATTTTCCACTACACAAGGGCGACATTGTTTACTTGCAAGAAAAGAACCGTACAGCAACTGCCGAGTACCCTGATCACGTGGTTAAAGTTGGCGATTCGATGCACAGCATTGCCCAACGTTATGGTATGAAAGTAAAGAACCTTTACCAAATAAATGGGCTTGATATAGAAGAATATGTACCCACCGAAGGGGATGTACTTATGCTTCGGTAAAACAACTTATTATAAGCCCAAAATTAAAGGAACAGACTAAACTTGCAGTATGAAAAAATATATACAAAGCGAACACGAAGCAAAGCAACGCTACAGCCAACGAGGTGTATCGGAAGCAAAAACCGATGTTCATAATGCATTAACACACGTCGAAAAAGCACTGTACCCCCTCGCTTTCTGCAAAATTCTACCCGATATTTTTGGTGGCGACCAACAGTATTGTACACTTATGCATGCCGATGGAGCTGGAACCAAAAGTGCACTTGCCTATGCTTATTGGAGAGAAACAGGCGACCTATCGGTTTGGCGTGGTATTGCGCAGGATGCCGTAGTTATGAATATCGACGACTTGCTTTGCGTAGGAGCTATAAATAATATACTACTTTCGTCGACCATTGGTCGAAATAAACACCTCATTCCCGGCGAAGTAATTAAAGCCATTATTGAGGGAACAGAAAGTGTTTTGGCAGAACTCAGAACCATGGGTATAGGAATTTATTCCTCGGGAGGCGAAACCGCCGATGTAGGCGACCTTGTTCGTACAGTTATTGTGGATAGCACCGTATCGTGCCGTATGCGTCGCGACGAGGTTATCGACAACAGCCATATAAAAGCAGGTGATGTTATTGTTGGTTTAGCAAGTTACGGACAAGCAAGTTACGAAGCTCAGTATAACGGTGGTATGGGTAGTAACGGACTTACCTCTGCTCGTCACGAAGTCTTCGCAAAATCAGTGGCAGAAAAATATCCCGAAAGCTACGATGAGGCAATACCTCAGGAACTCGTATATTGTGGTAAGTACGAACTAACACAACCTATCGAAGGTACTCCACTTGATGCGGGCAAACTAGTTCTTTCGCCAACCCGAACCTATGCCCCTATTGTATCGGCTCTTTTGCACGAAGGATTCAAAAAGAATATTCACGGAATGGTACACTGCACAGGTGGGGCGCAAACCAAAGTGCTAAACTTTGTACAGAATAAGCACATTATCAAGGATAACCTGCTCCCCATTCCCCCTCTGTTCAACATTATTGCCGAAACGAGCCAAGCCGACCCGAAAGAACTTTACAGCGTATTTAATATGGGGCATCGCATGGAAATATACCTCGAAGAGCAATACGCCGAGGAAGTTATTTCGGTTGCAAAAGCATTTAATGTGGAGGCTCAGATTATCGGGCATGTACAGGA
Organism: Porphyromonas sp.; assembly: GCA_029983495.1. Classification (GTDB taxonomy): domain Bacteria; phylum Bacteroidota; class Bacteroidia; order Bacteroidales; family Porphyromonadaceae; genus Porphyromonas. Next base: position 4,304 of record JASBZJ010000098.1, on the reverse strand, counting down.
CTACACAAAGGGCAATAAGCTTACTCTCGAAACGCCTTTTGGTACTTTAAATTATTAACAGATGAATTTAGCGAAACTCGAAGGATATCTTTCCACGCTCGAAAACCGCTTTCACGAAGTGGCTCTACTTATTACAGACCCCGAAGTGCTTGCCGATGAAAAGCGATACGTTAAGCTTAGCAAGGAGTATAAGCATTTAGAACAACTCCATAAAAAAAACGAGCAATATCAGCAAACTCAAGCTCAACTTGCAGAAGCCGAAGAAATTCTTGCGAACGAAAAAGACGAAGAAATGCGCCTACTTGCTAAAGAGCAAATAACATCATCGAAGGATGCATTACCTGAGTTGGAAAAGGAAATTGCTTTACTACTATTGCCCGATGAACCCGACGACGATAGAAACGCTATCATGGAAATACGTGCGGGAACTGGGGGCGATGAAGCTGCACTTTTTGCACGCGACTTGTTCAAAATGTATAGTCGGTTTATTGAATCGAAGGGATGGAAACTTTCGATTACCGATTTCGCTGAGGGAAGCCTTGGTGGTTATAAGGAAATTGTTTTTACGGTGGAAGGCGATGGCGTATACGGAATACTTAAATACGAATCGGGTGTACACCGTGTGCAACGTGTACCCGAAACTGAAACCCAAGGAAGAATACATACAAGTGCTGCTACAGTAGCTGTATTCCCCGAAGCCGATGAAGTTGATGTTGAAATAAAAGATTCGGACTTACGCATTGATACCTTCTGCTCAAGTGGAGCTGGTGGGCAAAGTGTAAATACAACCTATTCGGCTGTTCGAATTGTACACATTCCTACAGGTATTGTAGTGCAATGCCAGGACGAGCGTTCACAACTGAAAAACAAAGCGAAGGCTTTAGCCGAACTCCGTACTCGCATTTACGATATGGAACGGCAAAAAGTGGAAGAAGAAAAAGCACAGTCGCGGAAAACAATGGTTTCCACTGGGGATAGAAGTGCAAAAATTCGTACATACAACTTTCCCCAAGGACGCGTAACCGATCACCGTATTGGGCTAACCATTCATAACCTTTCGGCTGTTCTGGATGGCGAACTGCAACCCATTATCGATGCATTGGCTATGGAGGAGAATAGTTCCCGTCTTGCCGAAGTTGCTCTTTTGTAAACCTTTTCCATACCTACCCCATTTTAATTCAATTGTAATAACCCAACTAATAACTGTTCATACTATGACTAAACAACAACTCGTCGATAATATTAAAGAAAAACGTTCCTTTTTGTGTATAGGACTCGATACCGATGCACGGCGGTTACCCGACTGCTTAATGAACGAGGAAAACCCAATGCTAGCCTTTAATAAAGCGATTATTGATGCTACTAATGCTTATTGCATTGCTTATAAGCCCAATGTTGCTTTTTACGAATCGATGGGTTCGTATGGAATAAAAGTTCTGGAGGATACAATTGCGTACATAAACGAAAAGTACCCCGAACAGTTTATTATAGCTGATGGGAAAAGAGGTGATATTGGCAATACCGCAAATTTGTATGCACGAGCATACTTTAAGCACTTAAAGGTTGATGCCATAACAGTAGCACCCTATATGGGTAGCGACAGTGTAAAGCCGTTCCTTGAGTATAGCGATGGTTGGGTAGCCTTATTGGGGTTAACCTCAAACTCGGGAGCAGAGGATTTTCAGCTCCAAAAGCTTGAAAATGGCAAATATCTTTTTGAAGAAGTTATTGAAAAAGCCACAACATGGGCAAGCGATGAACAAATGATGTTTGTTGTTGGAGCCACAAAAGCTGAATATATCGAACGTGTTCGCGCTATTGCTCCCACACACTTCCTACTTGTACCAGGTGTTGGTGCCCAAGGAGGAGATTTGCAAGCCTTAGTTGCAGGAGGAATTACCCCACAATGTGGACTAATAGTAAACTCTTCACGAGGAATAATTTATGCCGATAGTAGCGAGCAGTTTGCCCATGCTGCACAACGTGAAGCCCGAAAACTTCAACACGAAATGGAAAGCCTATTACTACAATATAACGTAATATAAATAATACCTGTGGCAAAACACCCCTTCCCCATTCCTAGCAACCATGCTAAGTAAAAGAACATGTGAGGGCTAAGTCGTAACAATGTACTACTTTTGTAAACGCATAAAAGAGTTGTTTACACACCATTACCCATGACAGAAAAAAGCCTCAGCGAAATTGCGCAATATATAAATGCTCAGGTTGATGGCGATGCCTCGCTTAAGGTAAATTCGTTTGCCCCAATCGAAAATGCAACAACAGGGCAGCTTTCGTTTATTGCATCCGATAAGTATGCACACTTTCTATACACATCAAAGGCCACAGCTATTTTAATTAACCGCAACTTTGTAGCAACAAAGCCTTTTACAGCATCATTACTGCGTGTGGACGACCCCTACTTAGCCTTGGCTAAGCTTATGCAGTTAGCCGAAGCCGAAAACAACAATTCAAAAAAGGGCATAGCTCAAACAGCTGTTATTGCGCCTTCGGTAAAGATTCCGCAAAGTTGCTATATTGGCGAGTATGTTGTTATTGAACGCAATGTAACCATAGCTGAAAACGTTACCATAGAGGCCTACTGTTATTTAGGGGAAGGTTGCAAAGTGGGTAAAAGCACTAAGCTATACCCAAGGGTTACCCTATATAACGATGTTGTGGTTGGGGAAGAATGTATCATTCACGCAGGCGCAGTAATAGGTGCCGATGGTTTTGGTTTTGCCCCCAGCGCAACAGGTTATAGCAAAATTCCACAGCTCGGCAATGTTACAATTGGCAACAATGTGGAAATAGGGGCTAACACTACTATCGACCGTGCTGTAATGGGGTCAACCACAATAGGCAATGGTGTAAAAATCGATAACCTCGTTCAGGTGGGGCATAACTGCAAAATCGGAAGCAACACAGTAGTTTCGGCTCAAACAGGTTTTGCAGGTACCACAACAATTGGTAGTTGGTGTCGCATAGGTGGGCAAGCTGGTTTTGCTGGTCACCAGGTTGTTGGTGACAATACCCAAGTAGGAGCACAAACTGGTGTTGTAGGCAACGTTGATGCAAATGCAAAAATACTGGGTTCACCTCAAATACCAGTTTCGAAAGCTCTTAGGGCTTATACTATTTTTCCTAAACTACCCGAACTAGAGCAAAGAATAAAAAAACTAGAAGCTGAAAATAACATCAAGGAATAGAGAATAATGCAACAACAAACACTTAAAGCTCCTATTAGCTTTTCGGGCAAGGGGCTGCATACAGGTAAAGAGGTAACACTTACCATACTTCCAGCTGATGTAAATACAGGGTATGTAATTCGGCGTAGCGATTTGAATAATGCCGAAGTGGTTGCATATGCCGAACGTGTTGAACACACAAACCGTTGTACTACCATAGTGTGCGATTCTTGGCAGGTTTCAACCATTGAACATGCCTTTTCGGCACTCTACGCAATGGGAGTAACCAATTGTATTCTTGAAGTTGATGGACCAGAGTTCCCCATTCTGAATGGTAGTGCTACACCATACGTTACCGCCATTAATGAGGTGGGAATTCAACCACAGAATGATGACTGCGTATGCTTTGTTGTAAAAAAAACAATGGAAGTTTACGACGACCAAACGGGGGCACGTATTCTGCTTCTTCCTAGTGATGACTTTAGTATTGAGGCAAGCCTCGAATACAATAATATACCTCAGCTAAACAAGGTTAAAGCTACATTTAACTGCGATACAAACTATGCTACCGAAATTGCCCCAGCACGAAGCTTTGTTTTGCTCAGCGAAGTTCTTCCTCTTCTCGAAAAGGGGCTTGTAAAAGGTGGAAGTTTATCGAACGCACTTATTATTAGCGACCGCGAACTATCGGAAAACGAAAAATCGCTTTTTAAAGAAAACTTTCCCAACGATACAATTCCCTCACAACTTGGTTTCGTCAACCCATCCTCGCTAGGCGAGGACGAACCAGCTCGCCATAAAATTCTCGATATCATTGGCGACCTTGCGCTTTCGGGGTGCTACATACAAGGCAGAATTATTGCCGTTAAACCAGGGCATGGTATAAACAACAAGCTTGCTCGTTTAATCCGGAACGAAGTAAAACAGCCCGATGCACTTGAACCTCATTACGACCCTAGTAAAGAACCCATTCTTACAATTGAACAAATTAAAGAACTTCTTCCGCACCGTTACCCCTTTCTACTAGTTGATAAGGTGGTTGAAATTGCGAAAAAAAGTATCGTGGGGGTAAAGTGTGTTACGGGTAACGAGCCTTTCTTTATTGGGCATTTTCCT
>JASBZJ010000097.1 GCA_029983495.1 Porphyromonas sp. | reverse complement strand
CCTCTGCCTATTTCGTTGCCGTCTTCTTCCGCCCAGATATCAAATGTTAGGCGTTTATTATCGTTGTGTTCGGTAAGTTTTGCAAAAACAGTAATTTCCTTACCTATGGCTGTAGCTCGTATGTGGTTTACTTCGAGGTGAATACCCACACTTGTTTCTCCTTCATCGAAGTATGGATCAACAAGTTTGTTCGAAGCATGTTCCATAAGAGCAATCATAGCAGGTGTGCCGAGAACGGGTACAGAACCACTACCTACGTGGATAGCACTTAGGTTGTCGGTTACTTTTTCGGTAAAACTGAATGTTTTTCCTATTTCTATACTTTTCATGATTTTCTATTTATAATAAATCGTTTGATCAAAGGATATTTTTATTTTTCCAGGTTTTTTATTCTTATCGGAATGCTAGGGTAATTTTCCCTCCTGGAAGCGTTTCGATATAGCCATCGAGTTCTAAATCGAAAAGTTTTGCTGTAAGTTGCGAGTAGGTTAAGTTACACAAGGGGAGGAGGTCGTTAATAAGTATGGCTTCGTGTTTGGCTATAATTTGTAATATGGGGTCGTTAGGTATTTGTTGATTTGTTAGTAGGCTTGGTTGGCTACCTGCAACCGAAGTAGAGGTGTTTATGTTGTTCCAACCTAGCGATTCGAGCAATGTTTCGCTATTGGTGAATAGTTGTGCTTTGTTTTGTTCGATTAAGTTATTACACCCTGCCGAGTAACGGTCGGTAATTCTACCAGGTAAAGCAAATACATCGCGGTTATAGCCTAAAGCCATATTTGCGGTAAGCAATGCACCTCCTTTTTGTGCTGATTCAATTACAACGGTCGCTGACGAAATCCCGGCTACAATACGGTTCCTAGCCACAAATCGATGCCTTTCAATGCTTGTTTTCGGAGGATACTCGCTTAGCATAACCCCTTTTTCAATAATGCGTTGTGCTATTTTGCGGTGTTCGGTGGGGTAAATGAAGTTATGCCCATAAGCCATTACGGCAATGGTTCCTAAATTCTTTTCCATAGCTGCCTCGTGTGCAGCTACATCGATACCAAAGGCTAATCCACTAACAATAACAGCATCGGGTACTTTAAGCGCAATTGCTTCGATAGTTTTTGCTACAGCAAACCGCCCATACGATGAGGCATTACGTGTACCAACAATGCTAATATTATGTGGTGACGACAAATAACCAACCTGCCCCTGTGCAAAAAGCAACATAGGGGCATCAATACATTGTTTTAATAGTTGGGGGTAAAGGGTGTCGTTATCGAAAGTAACGAGGGTGATGCCTTTTTCTTTGGCATGGGCAAGCGTAGCACTTGCTTCGTCCCATAGAGGTTTATTACTTCGGGTTTCGATAAGTTTTCTTCTAGCTGAAGCCGAAAACTCGTTAAACTTTTCGGCTTCTTCAAAAAGAGTTTCAATGTCGCCAGCAATTTCAAGCAACCTACGTGCCGAGGCAAGCCCCAAGCCTTCGATATTACTTAAAACGTAGTAATATACTTCACGAGGGTAAGGTTTTGATTCGTTAGGTTGCTGAAGCATTTTTTTGTTGTGGGGGCAGGTGGTTAGTTATCCTTATGCTCAACACACCAATTGTATGCATTACTGAAGGCTTCCATCCAGGGGGTTACTTCATCGGTTTTTCGATCGTGGGGATAGTAACCACATTGCCATGGAAGGAAAGCTCGTTCGGGATGAGGCATAATCGAAAGGTGCCGCCCATCTTCGCTTGCCAGTGCTGCAATACCTTGAGGTGAACCATTGGGGTTTGCCGGGTAACCATCGTGTGTATAACGAGCAACTACATTGTATTTTGATATCTCGTTATCGAAATCGAAACGCCCTTCGCCATGCACACACCAAACGCCAAGGCTACTACCAGCAAGTGAATGGAACATCACACTATTGTTTTCGGGTATGGTAACCGAGGTGAATATACTTTCGAGTTTTCCCGACTTATTATGTAGCATGCGGTGACGTGGTTTTAGGTCGTTGTTCAGTAACCCTAGTAGAGCCATAAGTTGGCATCCATTACAAATACCTATGCTAAGTGTATTTTGTCGGCTGTAGAAGTTTTTAATTGCTTGGTGTGCTTTTGGACTGTAGGTAATTGCTGCAGCCCAACCTTTGGCTGAACCTAAAACATCGCTGCGTGAAAAGCCTCCACAAAAACCAATCATTTGAACATCTTCAAGGGTTTCGCGCCCCGTAATTAGGTCCGTAACGTGTACATCGCGTACTTCGAAGCCCGCTTTATACAGGGCATACGCAAGTTCACGGTCACCATTACTTCCTTTATCGCGTAGAACGGCTGCTACGGCTTTCCCTCGTGGGGTAGTATTGTATTGTTGGCTTTTCCCTGTAAAGCCCTTGGGAAATGTGTATTTTATGGGGTATTCAGCAATATTTTGGGCTCGTTCGTTAGCTAGTTCGATGGGCGTTTGGAATGTATCCATGTAGTGGCTTGCCTCGTTCCACGTTTTGCGAGCCGACGGAATATCAATACTAAACGAATCGAAGCACCCCTTAAAGACCTTGAGTGTATTGCCTTCTTCCACGGAACCTAGTAATGCAAAACCAACACCGTATTCATCGAGTATTTTAGTTACACGGTTCATATCTTCAACTTGCAATACTACTCCAGGATTCTCGGCATAAAGAAGTTTGGTAATATCTTCAATGGGGATATTGGTTAAATCGATGCTTGCAGTAAGGTTTGTAGTGGGGAATGCCATCTCTAGAAGGGTAACAATTAATCCACCATCGCTTATATCGTGACCAGCAAGGGCTAACCCTTGGTTAATAATTTGCTGAACAGCATTAAATGCCGAAGCAAAATATTCGCTATCGGCAACAGTTGGAGCATCATTCCCAACGTAACCTAAGCTTTGATATAAGGCACTTCCTCCTAAGGCTAGGGGGGCGTAGCTGAAATCGATGTGTATAAGTTGCGACTTGTTCGATGGTTTTAAGTCTGGGCTAACAATCTTTTTTATATCCTTTACCTCGCCGGCTGCCGAAATAATAACGGTTCCTGGGCTAACAACTTTTTCCCCCTCGGGGTATTTTTGGGTCATCGAAAGAGAATCTTTACCCGTTGGGATATTTATTCCAAGTTCTATAGCAAAGTTACTTGCTGCTTCTACAGCTTTATAAAGGCGATAATCCTCGCCTTCGTTGCGACAAGGCCACATCCAATTTGCACTTAGTGAAACGCTTTCGAGCCCTTTTTTCAGTGGAGCAAAAACAATATTTGTAAGGGCTTCTGCAATCGAAAGTATCGAGCCTTTAGTGCTTGATACTAAACCTGCACGCGGAGCATGACCTATAGAGGTAGCAATGCCAACATTTCCGTTAAAGTCAAGGGCAATTGCTCCAAGATCGGCTAGGGGTAACTGTAGTTCTCCACACGTTTGTTGGCGTGCAATTCTACCTGTTACACTTCGGTCTACTTTATTCGTTAGCCAATCTTTCGAGGCAATACTTTCGAGAGCCAGTACACCCTCGAGGTATTGGTAAGGGGTCGTTGTGTTGTATTCGGGCGATGCAAAGTTGTATTCTATTTTATGATCCTCCATAACTGTTTTGGAGGTTTTGGCGAGAAGCGCATCAACGGGGAGGTTTACAGCTGCACTTTTATTGCTACGAGCAAATAGTAGTTTGTGGTCGCTTGTAGTTTCTCCAACCAAATAAATTGGGGCTCTTTCGCGCTGGGCAATGGCTTCGATACGAGGGTAATCGCTAGCATCTATGGCTATGCCCATACGTTCCTGGCTTTCGTTTCCTAAAATTTCGCGGTCGCTGAGTGAAGTATCTCCAATGGGAAGTTTGTTAATATCAATGTTGCCTCCAGTTTCTTCCATCAACTCGGTTAAGCAGTTGAGGTGCCCGCCAGCACCGTGGTCGTGTATGCTATGTATCGGGTTGTTGTCGCCTTCAGCGAGGGCGCGAACAACATTTTGTACTCTTTTTTGCATTTCGGGGTTTGCCCGTTGTACAGCATTTAACTCTATACCGCTACTATAGTTGCCTGTATTAACACTACTAACAGCACCGCCTCCCATACCAATACGGTAGTTATCGCCTCCCATTACAACAATAGCTTCACCAGGGGTAATACTATCTTTTTGGGCGTCGCGGTCTCGAGCATAGCCTACACCACCCGCAAGCATAATTACTTTGTCGTATCCATATTGTAGGGGAAGGTGTTCTTCAAAATGTTCAAAAGTTAATAGGCTACCCGCAATTATTGGTTGACCAAATTTGTTCCCAAAATCACTAGCACCATTACTTGCTTTAGTAAGTATTTCTCGGGGCGAGCGGTAAAGCCAATTCCTCTCTTGGGGCGTATGTTTGGGTTTGTTTGCTTTACCCTCGGGGTAACTAGTCATGTATACGGCAGTTCCAGCCATGGGTATCGAACCTTTTCCTCCAGCCATACGGTCGCGAATTTCACCTCCTGTACCAGTTGCAGCACCATTAAATGGCTCAACCGTAGTGGGGAAATTGTGTGTTTCAGCCTTAAGAGAAATCACACTGGTTATTTCTTTTTCGGAAAACGAGCTAGGCTTATCGGCTTGTTGCGGAGCAAATTGGAGCATTTTCGGGCCCTTTAAAAAGGCTACATTATCGCTGTAAGCCGATACTATGGTATTTGGGTTCTCCTTAGATGTTTGTTTTATTAATTGGAACAGCGAAGCTGGCTGTTCTTGTCCGTTGAGTATAAAAGTTCCATTAAATATTTTATGCCGGCAATGTTCGCTATTAACTTGCGAAAACCCAAATATTTCACTATCGGTAAGAGGTCGTTGTAGTTTTTCTGCTAGGCTTTTTAAGTAGTGTATTTCCTCATCGTTAAGAGCCAGCCCTTCGGTTTTATTATACTCTTCAATATTCGAGATTGTTTTTATCGGTTCGGGGTTTACTGAACTACTTGTAGCGAAGATATTTTCCTTTGGTGAAAGATATAATGCTTCGAGCATGGGGTCGTAATCCTCCGAATTATTATTTATAGCGCGTAGTAGCTCAATACGAGTAATACCATCGATATGCATATCGGAAGCTATTTCTACCGCATTGGTACTCCATGGAGATATCATTTCACTTCGTGGACCAGCGAATTTTCCCTCGAGTAGCGGTGTAGCTTTACTCGTTGGGTTGCATTCGAATAGCCATAGTAGCTTTTGTTCGTCTTCTTTGCTAAAAGGTTTGTTGTGTTCTACTACGTAGGCAAGTTTTTCATTTGGTGCGAAATAGCTTATCATACTAATCAATGCTACTTAAATTATGGTTTTATTATATCGATGCGCCTAATCCTCGCTCAGCTTAAGTTTAGGCATGTACAAAGGTAATTATTTGTATTGGTTGCATAGCTAGTGTTTCTTTCCCCAGGAATCCCTATCAAGGCTTCGATATGTTATGGCTTCGGCTATATGAGTTCCTGTTATATTGTCCGAGTTATCAAGGTCGGCAATTGTTCGAGCAACTTTAAGGATACGGTCGTAAGCTCGAGCCGAAAGTCCAAACCTATCCATAGCGATTTTAAGTTTGCGTAGACCATCCTCATCCGGGCGTGCATACTTATTCATTAGGTTAGGGGTTATTTGGGCATTGCAATGTATTCCGGGGTAATTAGAAAAGCGGTCGGTTTGTATTTTTCGAGCTTGTATCACCCGTTGACGAATTGCTTGTGAGCTTTCGGCTGGCTCGGCTTGACTTATTTTTTCAAAGGCAATAGGCAAAATTTCAACTTGTATATCAATGCGATCCATTAGTGGTCCCGAAACTTTTGCTAGGTAACGCTCAACAGCACCTTGTGGGCAGGTACACTCCTTTGTTGGGTGGTTATAATAGCCACACGGACAGGGGTTCATGGCTGCTACTAACATAAACGAAGCTGGGTAGTCGGCACTTCCTTTAGCTCGCGACACGGTAATAATTCGTTCTTCCATGGGTTGGCGTAGTAACTCAAGAACACTGCGATTAAATTCGGCTAGTTCGTCTAGAAAAAGTACACCATTGTGTGCTAAGCTTATTTCACCTGGTCGTGGAGTGGTTCCCCCTCCTACGAGAGCAGGCATTGAAATAGAATGGTGTGGCGAGCGAAAAGGTCGTTCGGTCAGTAGGGTAGTATCGAGATTTAATTTTCCCGCAACGGAGTATATTTTTGTTGATTCAAGCGATTCTTCAATTGTAAAGGGAGGTAGTATACCAGGAACACGTTTTGCCATCATCGATTTTCCCGAGCCTGGTGCACCAATGAGAAGAATATTGTGTCCCCCAGCGGCAGCCACTTCCATCGCTCGTTTTACATTTTCCTGCCCTTTAACGTCGGCAAAATCGAAGGTTGTATTAAACCGAGCTTGTTCAAAGGCTTGTTCCATATTAATCTTTACCAAAGGCAGGGTACCATTGTTGTTTAGGAAGTTTATAACATCGCGTAATGTATCGGCTTCGTAAACCTCTATTCCTTCAACAACCGCAGCTTCTTTTCCATTCCCTTTAGGCACAATAAGCCCTTTTAACCCTTCTTGCTTTGCCATAATAGCAATAGACAACGTGCCTTTTACAGGTCTTAATTTACCATCAAGCGATAATTCCCCCAAAAGAATATAATTTTCGAGGTTATCGGCCTTCATTAGTTTTAATGCAGCTATTAACCCTATTGCCATCGATAAATCGTAGGCAGTTCCTTCCTTCCGAAGGTCGCCAGGGCTAAGGTTTATAACGGTTCTTTTACCCGAAACATCGAACCCAGTAGCCAGTGTTGCAGCCATAATTCTTTCGTAGCTTTCACGAACGGCAGCATCGGGTAGCCCCACAATGGCAAACGAAGTTCCTTCGTCGGCTGTTACTTCAACGGTAACAGGCTTTGCACTTACACCTACTAATGTAGCATTATATGTTTTTACGAACATCGCTAATATGAGGTTAACTTATCATTCAGTGAGGTTGTTGTTAATGGATTTAAGCAGGGAATCGGCTACTATTAATGCCGAGTCCTGCGAGCCCCCTCGGTATAGTATGTGCTTATTGCGGTTGAATACAAAGTAGTATGGAGTTTGTTCTACTACATTTTCTTCGCAAAATTGAACCCACCCTGCAGTTGTTGATAGCAGAATAATACGTCGAGGATGCTTCTCCCAATCGGCAGTTAAGTCTTTTAGTCTTTTTGCTGTTTGTTGTAAGTCTTTTTTTGTTTCATGTAAGTCTAAAAGTTTTTTTTCGAGTTCGGCGAATGCCACATCTTCTTTTTTGTAGTTGCCTCGTTTTAACGAGTCACGCTCTTGTGTAACACTCTTAATTTCGTTCTCTAGCCTTTTTAGTTTATTCGCAGTTGTTATACTGTCCGTTTTTGC
>JASBZJ010000096.1 GCA_029983495.1 Porphyromonas sp. | reverse complement strand
GACACGCAGGTCCGCCCCTACAAATGCTCGCCATCGAACAAAAACAATATTACGAAACATGGTAAATCATGGTACACCAACGGGCGGACACGCAGATCCCCCCCCTACAATTTCCATCATTTCAAAAGGTGTTGAAAGGGCGGTTTCTTTGAGTTGGTTCATCAGTTTGTCGGCTTTTTGCTTGCTTCCGAGCATTGTGTTAAAAGCTATTTCCATTTGTTGGTATTCGCCCCTGACTCTTGCCATTTGTGTTGCGAAGTCCTTTGCCGCATTGAGGGTAAAGAAAGCGGCTACGGCGGTACCCGCTTTTCTGAACGCTTGGTTTATGGCTTCACCGCTTGTTTCTGCTACATTAGCTGTGCTTTGCAATCCTTGTTTAACTTCTTTTATTTTGCGCTGTATTTCGCTTGTGTCGGCTCCTACAGTAAAGTTTAGTTTTGCCATATCGTGTGTTTTGTGTGTTTTGTTACTTGTTGCAAAGGTAGCGTGGAATTGGGTATTTTGCTTGTATGCTTTTTTGTATCTTTGTGGTGCTACTCATTAGTGAGTAGCCGTTGGCTGGGCAACGTTAGAAAACTCTTATCCACGCATTTGGCTATGAAACGCCAACACTACTTCTTTAGAGTAGTGCAGACGATGGGCGTGGGGGTATAGGTCACCTGTACTAAAACGATCTGTATAGTAGAGCTGATGTACATTCGTACACCAGCTCTGTTTTTTATCTGATATTGTTTTCTAACCATTTCCCCCTAAATACCTCTCTCTTGCTTATCTCATACCATTGCCCTTTATAGTTGAGTATTACTGATTTTGTGTTCTTGCACCAGCCGTCACGTATACCCTTGATAAGGTCAAATCGCTTCACTTGTCCTTGTATGTCTAGGACAACCACAGGTGCTTGTTCTGAACCTTTCATTATGTGTGCTTTGATAGTCTCTCGGGATGCGTTTCCTACAGTCTTAATGTCTGCTAGTCGAGATACAAAAGTTTTCTTGTCCACAAGAAGTATATCAGCGTTGGTTTTATTCTTGATTCCCAATATTTTTTTTATTCCTTCTACTTGGTGTTGACTTATAAAAATGGTGTTGTACCCATTTTTAGCCCGTACTAGTTTTCCTGCCGTGTGTAGTTCTGTTTCTGTAGGCTTTGCACCAACCATAACGATAGCCCCATTTCTGTCTGTATGGTGTATCTCTGATTGTAGTACCTTGCGGAAAGCCTTTTCTCGTTGCTTTAAGCTTCTGTTATCCTTCCGGTAGGCTACAAAGTCAACAATAGATCCAATGCCCATTGGGTCGCTCCTTACTTTTGCGAAAGGAGATTCCGGCAGTTTCTCTTTCTTTCCTATAATTGTGGTAATTGGTTTTGCGAGAATGAGTTGTGCGTTATCACGGACGAAGATTGGGGCTGTGTTTGTAGCGAGCGAGGAAGTGATTTTGTGTTGGTATGTGCTTTGCCATTGAATGAAGCCTTGTGGCAATTCGGTAACTTGGTTACGGCTTTGCGTTGATGGTTTTTTGCCGTTGCGTATATCGTTGATGCTTTGTTTGATTTCTTCGGGGGTTTTGAGAATAGCTATGGCACTACATCTGCAGTGTGGGTGCCAGCCTGTGAACAAGAACTCTTTCGGGTAATTACCTGCGAGCATTTCGCAAACCTTACAGTCGTACTCGGTGTTGCTTCGTATCACTTTGAACCCTACGACAAAATCGAGCTGTTGCCAGCGGTTATGGTCGGCGGTATGGAATGCCATGTTTCCTTCGGTAACGGCTAATCTTCGGGCGTTTTTGTAGCTGCTTCGATAAATGCCTTTTCCGGGGCTGTAAGCTTTGGCGGTTTTTGAAAGTACGAGTTTTCCTTGTTTGTTTCGTACTCTTCGGAAGCGTTTGTTCGGTTCTTTGAGGTACTGTTTCAGTCGTGTAGCGAGGTGTTGCGCCCCTTCACCGGTTGCCATCATTTCAGCAATGGCTGTTTCTATTTCGTTTTGGAATTGGTTGGTATAGTTCCAAACTCTGTCGGAAAGCCCTAACCCAGCCACAGTGCGTGTAATGAACAAATGAATAAAAAACGAGTGGGAACCTTTAAATTCTCCACTCGTTAAATACTTGTTCACTTAAAAGGTTTAGGGCTCCTCGTTCTTCTCTGGGAACTTGTTGATGAAATAGGCTTGCCCCTTGCTTGTCGTTGTTGTTTCTTTACCTAGTGTGTGGCGTATGGATACGAAAAAAGCCCCCACAAGCGCATTCAGCTGTGAGGGCTTACAATCGGCTTGCGCCCTGTCAAAGTAAAGCAAGCACTGATATTATCTTAGTTGTACAGTTCGGAGTTCTTCTGCCAATTGGTGAATGGCGTCCTCGAGCTCTTGCAGTCTGTTTGTGGGGACTTTTTGCCCTGCTCTCCATTGGCGTAAGGTTTCATTGGAAATTGTTGTGCGCTTAATAAACTGTGATGCGTTTATATCCTTGAATAGAGAGAATAGAGCCGACACATCATAGATATACTCAAACTCCGTTTCTCGAAGAGCCTGCGCTATTTCATTGTCTCCCATTTCCTCGTATGATAAGGCGGGTCGTCTCAATGGCTTCTCGAAAGTTCGCCTGCGCTTCAGCTACTGTCGCCCCATCTGTCGCAATAACAGAGTCAAAGGTGTTGGCATATATAGCAAAGCCTTTGCTCTTGGTTCCCTCGATATGTACGGTTATTGTATTCATATTCATCTCTTGTTTTTACTATGCATGTCGGAGCGGTCTACTTACCAAATAGGGGTTTCGGGGTTCAGCATAAGCTCTTCAAGTTCGGTTTTGGAAAGCCCCAAAACGTACTTTATGGCTTCGGTATACTCTTCGCGAGATACTTTCCATTGCTTGGCAATTTGGGTATAAAGGCGCGGTTTCCTCCCCGAACTCTTAGGTTGATTCGTAGAAGAAAATCTATTACCGTGTGTATTCCCTTTCTGAAACCCCATGTGTTGATTTCGTGTTGATTTCTTTACTCAACGATGCCTTCTTGTTTTATGTATTCTTTCCAAAACCACCGAATAAGGTCGCAGTCTTCCTCCGCAAATTGCCCTTTATATTCGGGGTCTATTTCCTTTTGTAAAGCGGTTGCTTTGTCTATTACGCGCATAAATCGGATTTGTTGGTCTTCCGTAGCTCCACAGGCGGTAATTTCCCCTGCGAAATATTCCTTAATTGCTTTAATTTCGCCTTCGTCCAATACAATCTTTGCCATAGTTTTAATTTTCTTTGTTATTATAGTTTGTACTTTTTCGCTATGTTTTTCACGGCATGGGTGTATTTATCCGCCTTTCCGTGTACGGCTTTGGTTACGGTTTCCGCCCAAAACTCATTTACATTTGATTCTATCTACTAGCTCCATTTGTCGTCACAATATTTTCTGGATTACTAGAACAGACCGAATACACTATACTTACATCGAACGTATTAAACGATGGTAACGGCAGATTAGTAACGCAGCTAAAGTTGCAAATCCAATGGGAAATGCAAACCACACCCCCACAACGCCCCAATTAAATATAAAGCCAAACAGATATGCAATACCTGTTGTTAGAATAAGATAACAAAACGCTGCGGACCATGCCGTGTATTTTACATCGTGCATCCCACGCAAAGTGTTCGAAAAAAGTATTTATAGCATGTCAAAAACTTGATATGTAATTAAGGGGAATACCAGTAACGATACCAGACTTATTACCTCGGGGTCGGAAGTAAAAAGCCTTCCCAAAAAGTTTTTTACAGCTAATAGCAAAGCCATTACAAACACAACTACGACTAGTTGTAATTGCATACCAGCTTTAACGGTTTTACGTATTTCATTAGCTTGCTTCAATTCATAATGCCTCCCCACCATAATAGTAACAGCAGCCGATAGACCGTAGAACATCATAAACCCGAGCGTACTGGCAACTGCTGCTATTTGGTGTGCTGCCAATGGTACTCGTCCTAACCACCCCACTAAAACTACAGCAATACTGAAGGCTCCCGCCTCAAAGCCCATTTGTATTGCTGATGGCATTCCAATGCCAGTTATTTGTTGCATTACTTTTTTACTAACAACACCAACAAGCGAACCTGTTTGCATAAAAATACTTTTGAAGCGGTGCGTAAAATGAACCTCAAAAATAAGAATAGCAAGGCATACTAAACGAGAAATAAATGTAGCTAATCCAGCCCCAACTAATCCTAATTTGGGGAAGCCCCATGAACCATAAATAAGAAGGTAGTTAAACACAATATTTACTACGTTCGATGCAATTACCGCCATCATGCTTATTTGGGTTCGCCCTACCCCATCCACAAACTGCTTGTATGCATTAAAAACAATTACAGGTAACAAGCTGAGTAGCTGAATAGTGTAATATGGTCTAATGTAAGGAAGTAACTCCTGAGGCTGACCAAGTAAATGAATATTAAGCAACAGCATGCCCATAACAACCATAAGTACAACCCCACCTATGGCACTTGCTATAATACCACTTATTAGCAAGGTTTTTAGCTTACCATCTTTACGAGCAAAAGCCCCCGATACTAAAGGTGTTAACCCATAGGTATACCCCATAGCTACAACAAAAGCTAGGCTCATTACTCCGTTAACAAAACTTGCTGCTGCAAGTTCGTTGGTTCCATAATGCCCTACCATTATATTATCGATAAAGCTTACTAAAATTACTCCCAATTGGCCAATCATAATGGGAATACCAAGTTTTAGTATCGAGCGCGAGTATTCGTTACGAATAAGGTTATTCATAGGTTAACAATAAAAAGGAACACGGCTTTTATACCAGCCATTGCTTAGCAGGACTCATAAAGGTTCCAATTTTTAAGTACATGATATATAAGATGAATAGGGAGCCCCATTACGTTATAAAACGAACCCTCGATTCGTTGTATAGCCACATAACCAATCCACTCCTGTATTCCATAACTTCCAGCCTTATCGTATGGGCGATACCGCTCAAGATAGTACGATATTTCGTCATTAGTAAGAGGAGCAAAGTACACTTTGCTCGAAGCCTGAAGCATATGTTTTATTCCCGAGGGGCGGGAAAACGATACCCCCGTAATAACGGTATGGCACTCACCCGAAAGTTTTTTAAGCATTTCCTCAGCTTCCGCCTTCGACAACGGTTTCCCTAATACTTCGTTTTTAACTAGAACCACCGTATCAGCGGTAATAAGTAATTCATCATTTGCAAGTGTGGGAATATAGTATCGGGCTTTTTGTGCTGAAAGATAACGCGGAATTTCGTGTAATGGTAAATCTATGGGGTAATCTTCTTCAACATTAGGCAACGTTCGTACTTCAAACGGTATATCAATACCATTTAATAATTCCCTTCTGCGAGGGGATTGCGACCCAAGTATAATGCGGTATGGAAGGTTTAACATATTACTGTAACAACATAATAAGAAAACTATTTACAAATATACGACATACTGAACCTGATTACCAATCTAAATCTACATTGTTAAGATGCCAATTACCCTGAGCACGCAAAACCTGCTCAATTACATCACGAACAACACCGTGCCCTCCCAAATAAGGCGAAACAAAGTGTGCAACCTCAATTACTTCAGGAGCGGCATCGTTAGGAGCAACAGCCAAGCCACAACGCAACATTACAGGTATATCAGGCAGGTCGTCGCCTATGTACACAATTTCCTCGTCAGATAAGTTATACTTTCGCTTTAATTGTTCATAGTTGGCTAATTTATTTCGGCTTGTATTAAAGTAATCCTTTACGCCCAAATGTTTCATTCGTAATGCGGTTTCCTGGTTGCAACCACCAGTAATAACCGCCACAACATAGCCATGACAAAGTGCCATACGAATAGCAAAACCATCCTTTACATTAGCCGTTCGCATAGGTACCCCTTGTTCGTTTAACGAAAGTGTATTTTGGCTTAACACACCATCAACATCCAAAACAAAAGCTTTTATGGAGGTCACTTCTCTAGGTATACTACTCATAACATTGATAACTATTTTTCTATTCGCATGTCAAATAGTTTTAAACATAAAGTTGTTCGATTGATGCCGTAAACATATCATATAGAGGCAAAAGTTGAGGAGCGCAGGATGCTAAATATTTGCGATGCGCCTCCAAGGTTTTTGTGTCGTGCCTACGAGCTGGTCCCGTTTGCACATCAAAAGGAGAAAAGGTCGATGCCTTTTGAATAGTTTGTTCAATTAAAGGGAGTAAATAGTTAAAAGGTAAATTTTGAATTGCCATAAGCGACTGACTATGCACAAACAAGTGATTGACGAAATTACAAGCAAAAACTGCTGCAACATGCATGCCACTACGCATATTATAGTCGCTTGATATAAGGGGCATTCCAATAATGCCTCCAAGTGTTTTACAAAACTCCTCTGCTTTTTCGGTTGACGCTTCATAAAATAGAGGAACACCTTTAAGAGGAACTGCAACTCCTCGAGAAAAAGTATTAAGCGGATAAAAGACAGCCGCCTCGGCATGAAATTTGGTTAGCACACTTAACGGTACGGCAGCTGCTGTATGCATCCAAATTCCCTTCGTTTCAGGCATAGCTTCAGCTACTTCGGATAAGGCATTATCCGAAAGCGCAAAAATGTAACAATCCGCATCGTGCGGTAAACTCGATAACGACCTGACAACCTCGGTTGAAGGACTATACTTTTCGGCAAGCATTTCGGCCTTTGTATAGTCTCTATTGAAAATTGTTATTGGGTGTAATCTATGCTCGGTTAAGTTAGCGAGTAAGCTTTCGGCAACGCCACCAGCTCCAATAAGAACAATTTTACTCCACAACGCCATAAACTACTAATTACACAATGCGAAAAAGGAATAATAAAACATACCTCTACCCCTAAAAAAAACGAGACTACAAAAAGCAAAGAAAAGAGTGCGCACATAAACCTATATGCTCGTCCACCACAAAATGTACTCCCATAGGTTTAACTCATCCTCTATGAAGAGCCACAGTAAACCTCTGCTTACAAAGGTAGGTAAATCAATTAAAGGGTGTACAATACCTATTCAATAACAGCGTAGAAAAAAACTATCTGAATCGGTCAACAACCAACGAAAGCCCCTATCATTGAATAACGTTATATCTGACGGGGCTTCTTAATCTTTTTAGAAACAAATACTGATGCTCCTTCAATTTGAGCCTTAAATGGTGGATTTTGCTTTGTAACCCTGAGTTCGATTTTTCTTAAGTTGGGGAACTTCTGTACCAATGCATCAATAATTCTTCCCCCCAAATGTTCAAGCAACTTCGATGGTATTTTCATCTGCTGCTCTACGATAGTATAAACCTCAGCATAGTTTATTGTATCCGTTAAATTATCGGTTTGCATTGCCTGGCAAAGATTCAGCCTTAAGGCTAAATCAACAGTAAACCAATTACCAACCATTTTTTCCTGTTCCACAACACCGTGGTTTGCGTAAAAGCGCATTCCCTTAAGCTCAATT
>JASBZJ010000095.1 GCA_029983495.1 Porphyromonas sp. | reverse complement strand
CATAAGTACATAGCAGTACGAGCTTATTGTTATTATTATCACTAAGCTTTTGTTGTTTCATTACCGCCTTACCCTTATCTAGGAACTGCTGCTATTCGTTATGTATGGCAATTTCACGCTTTAGAAAAGGAAAAAGCTCGGGGGTTGGTAATAGAAAACGTAAATCTTCACCGTTTTTTACCCCTTTTCGTATTTCAGTAGATGAAACTTCGATTATAGGAAAATCGTTGAGGTAATAAACTGTTTTGGGGAGTTTATCACTATCGATAGGAAAACCTTTGCGTGGATAAATAATAATTTCGTAATTGGCGAGCAAATCCTCGTAACGATACCATTTCGAAAAACTAAGCCAATTGTCAGATCCTATAAGTAGCACAAAACTAAATTGGGGATGCCTTAACGATAAAGCCTCGAGAAGATCGATGGTATAGTGGGGCGAGGGAAGTTGTTCTTCTATACGGCTAAAAAAGAAACGTCTATCGCCATGTATTGCGCCTTCAATCATTTCGCAACGAAAGTCGAACGAAAGTAAACTAGCACCTAGTTTAAGTGGATTTTGCACGGTAGGCACTAAACAAACGGCTTTTAATGGTAATGGCGAACGGTAGTAAACGATATTGGCTAAAGCCATATGACCAATATGCAGGGGGTCGAAGGTACCTCCAAAAACTGCTATACGCTCCTTTTTTGTAGGCATTAGTTTATTCTATTTTTAAAGTTCGTTTTGCAAGGTTGATTTCCTCGGCTGTGCCTGTGTTTTTTCCTTTTGCATCTGAAAGCTTAACACAATCAATCCAAGGCTCTTTTTCTGTCATTCGGCATTGCCACAGTTTCATAACAATATTGCAGGGTTTTAGGCCACTGTTGGTATCGTTGGTAAAATTTGTGCCAATCCCAAAGGTACATCCAATTCGGTTTTGGCAAGCTTTTTTTATTTCAATGGCTTTTTCGGCATTTAGTCCATCGCTAAATATGATGTATTTCGTACAAGGGTCTACTCGCAGTTCGTGGTAGCGGTGAATTACTTTATCAATAAAAGCTAAAGGATCCCCACTATCATGTCTTAAGCTAGAATATAAATGGGCATGCTTTTTACTAAAGTTACGGAGGAAAATATCGGTCGTGTAGGTATCAGTAAGCACGGTTCCAAGGTCGCCATCGTACACATTTATCCAATCCTCCATGGACATATAATTAGCCATTTTATAACCATAAATAGCACCATGGAATTGAATCCACTCGTGTGGGTGTGTACCACTTACTTTTAATCCGTACTTGTGGGCGAAATGTACATTACTAGTGCCAAAAAGGTTATTAGGAGCTTCGTTTTTTAGTAACTGAGTTACTAGATCTTCAACTTCGTAACTAAAGCGCCTACGCATTCCAAAAAGTGAAAAGGTTATGGTGTGTTGATTAAAAAGCGATGCTTTTTGTTTGGTTACTTCTTCAACGTAGGTTCTGTCGAAAGTGGCTTGTTGTGTTTTATAATAAAGTTCGCTAACTAGAGCTAAAATAGGGGTTTCCCAAAGGGTTACGCGGTAAAGTGGTCCTGTGGCACAGATTGCTAATTGCCCTTGTGAGTTAAGTTCAATTTTTACTTCGCTGGGGTCGAAGTTATACCCACGGAGAAAATCGATATATGTGGGGGGAATATAGGGCATACTTGTTCGTATAAACGAAGCCTCCTGCTTCGTTAAGCGGAGGCTTGCCATCGCTTCGATTTCTTTTCTAAGCAAAATATCGAACCCAGGGGGATAAACTTGTTTATCGCGGTCGATAAACTTAAACAAACCTTGTGCATGAGGAAAAAGATGGAAATATGCATGGCTTGTTGTGAACTTATATAAGTCTGTATCGAGAATGCTGTTAATTATAGGCATAATATGGATCGTTTGCTTAATAGTTTGGCAACTTTATGTAGCCATGGCTATAAAAGCCACATAGAAGTATCATTTGCGAGTAGAAATGCTCAACGGTAGTTTAATCCATGTGGTATGAAGTGTTCGTTCGTTATTAGCAAAGGTCGAGTTCGAAAGAATATGATTTAGCTCTAATAAAGTTTCCCGCATGGTTTTTTCTCGAACGATAACCACAATAACATCGGTAAACAAGGGTAAAAGTTGCTCCTGCAACTGCTTATCGGCTGTAATAACAACAAAAGTATTGTTACCTAGTTGAGCTTTTATGTTATTTAAGTCCTGCCAAAAAGCGGTCGACCCAATGTAGCCAGCTTGTGCAACGATTGACTGGCAACCGCTAGGCTTATTGTTTTCGTTAATGCAATAGTGCAAGCGAATTGCTCGTTTGCCCGAGTGTGCGATGTTCTGTGCAAGTAAATGCGATAGCCATAAGCTTTCACGAGGTTTTGCTGTAGCAAATAGGAAAACTTGGTTTGCCCCTTCGAGGGTAATACGAAGTTTATCTATGTCGTAAAGTTGCATTTGGGAAGGTTCGCCTTTACGCAACGTAGAATAAGTTAAGCGACTAATTGGTTTTTGTTTTAACGATGTTGGAAGTTGATCCTCATCGAGTATTACCCCACGAGCTATACGAGTAAAATAAATAACAAGAGTGGGAATAACAAGGGCGATAAGGAAAAGTATTATTTTGAAGTACGAGCCTGCAAACGAAGCTGACCGCAGAGAAGGAGGATCGGTTACAACGATGTTATTCACTACATTAAGAGCAGTTTTATTACTTTCGTTTCGAGCAAGTTCTTGTAGTAGTTCTTCGCGCTCTTTAGCTTTGGCTATAGGGTCGATCTGTAACGAGTCAAGCCGATGAAGAGCCTGTTTAAAAAAGTAGTCGTTTTCCTGAAGATCCTTTTCGATAATGTTGTGAACATCCTCTTCGCATAGTACAATAACTTCGTTTAGTACTTCAAGAACTCGTTTTGCCGAGCCTGCTACAGCTATACTTAAAGTTAGTGTTCGTTTTTTGTCGACTTGTAAATCGGTATCCTTATCGTAACGGCTCTTTGCCCAGTTTGTATTTACCTTTTTTACTATTACAGGTTCATTTAAATTTAGGGAGGTTCGGGGCAACGTACTGTTACTAGGAGATGGTAAACAGGCAATACGCCCAAAAGGAGTTCGTATAGTATCGCCAAGGGTAATTATGGCATCCGAGCCTTTAACACTCTGGGTAATATTGTTCCCAGCCAAAAAACCATTGAAATCAGAAAGCTTAACCGACTCATTGTCTTGCCAAAGTGCTTTAATGGTGAAGGTGTCGTTTTCGTAGGCATCTAGAAAACGAAGCGAGAACGGTAAATCGTTATACACATCGCATGTACGGAAACGACTTTTTTGATAGTAGTCAACATCAAAGCCAACTCTTTTACCAGCGCGATAAATAATATCGCTCGAGAGAAGGATACCATAAATCTGTTCAGGAGTATAGGCAGGCTCTCTGCTCCAAAGGGTTTGGGTGGATTTGTTCTCTACAATCTTACCATCACTAATATCACCATACTGCGTCATGATACTCATTTTATATTTCGATGTACCGAAAACCATTCTATTCGACATAGCAAAAACTATAATAAAATAGAAAACGAAGGAAATGGCAAACCAATACCAACCGCGGATAAGCTGGCGGAATAGTAGATTTAAGGTGATGGCGGGAGAATTATTTTTATTGTTTGATTGTGACATGTGAGAAGATTATTAAGCCAGGGAGAACTAGTGGAGGATATAATGGTATAATTTACTATGTGCTACTGTTTACTCGTCATTATTTTCAGAACAAGTTTATCGGTTTCGTTCATGCTATCGCGCCCAATTGCCGTAAGGTTATCAATAGTTTTATCAACATCGTTATCAACAATACCTTCTTCGGCAGTTACAACTTTGTTTTTCATAGCTAAAATAGCCGAAAGTAGAGCCGACGAAACGCCACTTGAAACTTTCATAGCACAACTAGGTTTGGCACCATCGCATAGCATACCTGTAATATTTCCTACCATATTTTTTATAGCAAACGATATTTGTTCTTTCGTGCCTCCCATAAGGTAGGTAATACCACAACTCGAACCAGTTGCTGCAACTACACAACCACAAAGAGCCGAAAGCCTACCAAGTTTTTGCTTAATATAAATAACCATAAGGCTACTTAAAGCAAGTGCACGAATCGTAGCTTCGTACGACGATTTTTCCCTTCGGGCGAACGTCCAAACTGGTAAGGTAGCGGTTATTCCTTGGTTTCCGCTTCCAGAATTACTCATTACAGCCATTGGAGCACCATCCATACGAGCATCACAGGCTGCCCCTGTATAGCTAATCATATCAGTTAGCACAGTATCGCCAAGGTACTTTTTCCCTTCTTGGCTACTTACGGCTAAACCAACTGTATGACCAAAACTATGTTGCAACGAGTATTCGGCAACTTCGCGGTTAAGCTGGGCAGCTTTTTCGATAAAAGTAATACGTTCTAATGGGGTTTCGGTTGCAAAGCGATACACAATATCAAAACTTAGGGGATAGTCCTCCTCCGTAACATTGTCGTTTATCTTACTCGCTTTTTCTGGTTTACGGTTATTGGTAATTATTTTGTCGTTATACTGAACAAATGAAATATTACGATGATCGTGTTCGAGAATAACACAAACCTTATTAGCGGAGTTATCTTCTAAGTTAACTTCAATATAAAGTTTGTCGGTATCGCCCTCTTTGTGTCCAATCGAGATAATTTTTTCGTTTACGATATCCTTGGCCTGTTTGAGTTGTTCGTCAGTAATACCATCTAAAACCGATAGTTCTTTTTCAGGTTTAGCAATTACTAAACCTAGTGCAATGGCTATAGGTAAACCAATCATACCTGTGCCAGGTATGCCTACGCCCATAGCATTTTTAAGCATGTTAGCACTTAGTAAAACCTCCACGTTGCAAGCTTTTGCTTTAAGTACGCTTGAGGCTTTAGCAACAGCCAATGCAACAGCAACGGGTTCGGTACAACCTGTTGCTGGTACTACTTCCTTATTGATAAGCGCTATACAAATATCTTGTAGTTCCTTACTAATCATAGTTTTGCACGAATCATTGTTGTTTTAAATCAGTTTACCGTTCCGAGGTACCATTTGTAATACAGAGGAATACCTTGTTCGAGAGTTGTTTTATACTGCCAACCTAAGTTTGTAAGTTTTGTTACGTTTAATAGCTTACGAGGCGTTCCATCGGGTTTGTTGTTATCGAAAGCAATTTTACCCATAAAGCCAACTTCTTTTTTTACCAAATTGGCAATTTGGGCAATACTGTGTTCGCAACCCGTACCTACATTTATATGGCAATTCGTAATAGGGGCGTTTGGGTTGGATGGTTTAAGATCCTCGAAGTTTATGTGCTTCATTACATGCAAGCAAGCCTGTGCCATATCATCGCTCCACATCAATTCTCTTAATGGGGTTCCTGTTCCCCAAAGTGTTAGTTTGTTGGGGGCAATTCCATAGCTAAGCAGTTTTGAGCGAATTTGGCTATTGGATGAGTTTTTTGCATCAAACGAGGTAAGTGGACGTACTTGAAGGTCGTTTCGTATTGCCTCAATATTATCATCTTCGAGTAGTTTAGCCAAGTGCATTTTACGCAATATGGCAGGAAGAAGGTGGCTACGCTCTAAGTCGAAATTATCGTTTGGCCCATACAAATTAGTTGGCATTACCGCTACGAATTCGGTACCATACTGAATATTAAAGCTTTCGCATAGTTTTAAGCCGGCAATCTTAGCCAAGGCATAAGGTTCGTTTGTATACTCTAGGGGAGAAGTAAGAAGGGCACTTTCGGGTATTGGTTGGGGTGCTAGCCGAGGGTAGATGCAACTACTGCCTAGGAAGAGGAGTTTTTTTACACCATGAATTGCACTTTCGCCAATAACATTTTGTTGAATTGCTAAATTTCGGTAGATAAAATCGGCACGTTCAGTAGAGTTTGCTAAAATGCCACCCACAAAAGCTGCTGCAAGGAAAACATATTCAGGTTGCTCGTGTTTAAAAAAGTTGCGAACCCCTTGTTGATCCATTAAATCGAGTTCGTTGTGGGTACGGGTAATAATATTAGTGTATCCATCATTTTGAAGAACCCGAACAATTGCCGAACCAACTAATCCACGGTGCCCTGCAACAAAAATTTTGGAGCTCTTTTCCATAGCAATTACTCGAAATAGCCTTTTAAGCTAAAACCTCCCTTTTTTAAATAGGCTTCTCGCTTCATAATGTTCACATCGCTCAGCACCATTTCTTCAATAAGCTCGTTAAGGCTATAGGTAGGTTCCCACCCGAGTTCTTTTTTAGCTTTCGAAGGATCCCCTAATAGTTCATCAACTTCGGTAGGTCTAAAATATGAAGGGTCAACTTGAATAATTATCTTACCTACCAAAGAACGAACTACCGAAAGGTACTCGGCACCTATTGTGGGGATATACTTACGCTCGTCAATTTGCTCAAGTACTCCCACTTCGTTAATTCCATCACCTTCAAAGCGAATAATTAAGCCTAAGGTTTCAAATGCTTTTTCAGCAAATGTGCGTACCGAAGTCGAAACCCCTGTAGCAATAACATAATCGCTTGGTGTATGATGTTGTAAAATAAGGTGCATCGAACGAACGTAGTCTTTTGCATGCCCCCAATCGCGTTTTGCTGAAAGATTTCCTAAGTAAAGTTTTTGCTGTAATCCAAAAGCTATTCTACTGGCTGCAATAGTTATTTTTCGGGTAACAAACGTTTCACCTCGCAATGGGCTTTCGTGATTAAAAAGAATACCATTGCTGGCATGCAGTCCATATGCCTCGCGGTAATTAACGGTTATCCAATAGGCGTATAACTTAGCAACAGCATAAGGGCTACGAGGGTAGAAAGGGGTTGTTTCGCATTGAGGAATTTGTTGCACCTTACCGAATAGTTCGCTTGTTGAAGCCTGGTAATATCTAACGTCTTTTTCCATTCCTAATAGGCGTATTGCCTCTAGTAAACGTAAGGCACCAATACCAACTACATCGGCAGTGTATTGTGGTACATCGAAGCTAACTTTTACGTGGCTTTGAGCAGCTAAATTGTATATCTCATTTGGTTGTATTTCCTCCAATAATCGCGTTATATTTAGGCTATCTGTAAGGTCACCATAATGGAGAAAGAAACGCCTACTGAGGGTGTGGGGATCCTGGTAAAGGTGGTCGATGCGTTCGGTGTTTAACGAGGAACTCCGTCGTTTTATTCCATGTACCTCGTATCCTTCATTCAGAAGATATTCGCATAGCAAGGCTCCGTCCTGCCCCGTAACGCCTGTAATAAGTGCTTTTTTTGTTGCGTGGTTAAACATGCTGTACCTTTTATTATACCAAGCATTTATAGTTTACATTTTTGGAAGAGCAATGTTGTTGCCCCAAGGGTAATAACATCACCATTGTGTAATAATCGTTGCTCTCCTTGCTCGACCTCTTTGGTGTTTACAAAAGTTCCTGTAAGGCTATTATTGTCAGCAATAGTTACAATATATTCTTCATCGGGTAAGGCTTCAACAGTTATTGCGCAGTGTGTACGATCCATAGTAGGTTCCGATGTTTTGATTGGTATTTCGAGAGAGGTATACTTATCGTTATA
>JASBZJ010000094.1 GCA_029983495.1 Porphyromonas sp. | reverse complement strand
AGCAAAAAGAGGTATTTGGTGCGGGGGCTTTTCTTTGGACTGCAACCGGCTACGAAACTAATGCTGGATTTGTATGGACCATAGCCTACATACCTAAGATGGCGTATATTAGCTATAACTCGATACTTTTTAAGTTTGGAATTCGACCTGTGGAAGATTACAACTAACCTAGCAATATAGAAGATATGAAAAATGCAATTACTTTTTTATTTGCAACACTCCTATTATTGGGTATGATGGGGGTGAAGCTTTCTGCTCAAGAGCAGGTAATAACCGTAAAAACAGCTTTGAATATAGGCGAAAAAGTTCGTATTAAGGTTGTGGCGCATGGAAGTGCATCGGTAAAAGCCACAGGGCTTTCGAGTGATGAGCTGAAGCCGGATTGGACAGAATATACACTTAAGAGTAATATTTTTACAATTACAGGTCCCGTAAAGTACCTTGCTGTGTTTAATAATAAGGTTAAGGAACTTACGTTGGAACATGCTACTTATTTAGACCGTATCGATTGTGAGGACAATCAAATTGAGTCGCTGGATCTTAGTTCTGCAACAAACCTTACTATGCTCTTTTGCCATAAAAATAAACTGCGCGAGTTAGATGTTACTTCGTGTTCCAAGCTTTCGTGGCTCAACTGTTCGGAAAATAGTATTAAAAAGCTTAACCTTGGTGGTTTGGGCGAACTTAAAAACCTTGTTTGCTCCAATAACCCACTTGCCAGCCTCGAACTTCAATCGCTGCATAGCTTATCGGCTTTAGAATGTGTTAAGTGTAATTTTTCGAAGCTGGACCTTTCGCAAAACAACTCTTTGCAAAGTGTTAACTGTGGCTACAACAGTATAACATCGCTAAATCTAAATGGGTGTTCAAAGCTAAAAACTCTTTCGTGCGAAAATAATCTCTTGAAAACACTCGATATTTCTCCTCTTTCGAATCTTACGTATTTACGTGCATATAAGAATAGCCTTACCAACCTCGATTTTTCGAATTCCAAAACTATTCATGAAATATATATCGAATCCAATAAGATCAATGAAAAGGATATGTCTGTACTAATTCATTCTCTCCCCTTGGGGCAAGTTGATGAAAAGCAGAAGCCTGCAACTGTTGCTGTTTTGGATAAAACCGATGCATCGGAAGAAAATATTTGCTCGGCAAAATCGGCACACGAAGCAAAGGAAAAAGGGTGGAAAGTTGTGGCGTTTATTGGGAATAAGTACGAAGAGTATGAAGGCGGTGGCAGTGGCGACCCCAACACGAAAGCTCCTTATATATCGTTTGTTTCGGATAAAAAGGAAGTTAACGTACTTGTACGCTATGTTGGAAAACTTAAAATTTCGGGGGCTACGGGTACACTTACCAATGGAACTGAGGGTACGCTTACCCTTACGGGTGGCCCCGTAAAACTCGAAGGCGATATTTACGCCTTTACAGCATCGCAACAGAATATTACAGAAGTCGATGTAAATAATGCTGTGGGGCTTACCTCGTTAGATCTTTCGCTAAATAAACTATCCGAAATATCAATTGGAAATCTTAAAGAGCTAAAGCAATTGCGTATTGAGTATAACCAGTTGAATGCTTTAGATGTTTCGAAAAACACTAAGCTTACGCACATTTATTGCTATTCAAATAATATTCCACAGTTAGAGCTTTCGAATTTAAAAGAACTCTTTTTATTGACTTGTTTTAGTAATAAGCTTACCTTATTAGATATTAGTCAATGCCCGAATTTGACGAAGCTTTCGTGCGATAATAACCCCATTCGAACGATGGATTTTTCTCATAACCCCAAACTCGAGAATATTTGGTGTGCCTCAACACAGATGACCTCGATAGATGTAACTAAGAATGTGAACTTAAAGCAGTTTATTTGTAATAACAATAGCTTAAGTAGTTTAGACCTTTCGAAGAATGCGCAATTAAACTTATTATTCTGTGCAAAAAACCAGCTTGCAAATGTTGATATTACCAATAAACCGAACCTAAAGGCTCTTTGGATATTTTCGAATAAGATAAAGAGGGATGCCATGCAAGGTATTGTAGAGGCTCTTCCCCAATGTAATGCTGACGCTAACGCTCAGTTTATTGTAATTAATACTCTGATAGATAGCGAAGCTAACGAATGTGATGTAGAGCAGGTAAATATTGCAAGAAGTAAAAATTGGAGGGTTATTGACCTTCATAGTCAGGCTGAAGACCCCTCGGATGCAATTGACTACACTGGTAGTAATGGCGTTAGTGAGGTTACCGGCTCTAACGTACTTATTATTAAGGATAAAGGTGTATTACAAGTTGAAGGGATAAAACCGGCAACATTACTAAGGTTGATTACTACGAATGGCGAGAATGTAATGCTAACAAGGGCAAATAATGAGGGTGTTGGCAAAATAGCGATTGATAGCATTGCAAAAGGTGTTTACCTTATCGTTATTAACGATGAACAAGTACTTAAAGTTGTTATTTAAGATTTAAGGAGAGCTTTTCCAACAGGAAATCCTTACTATTAAGGTGTAAAAAATGGTGAGCAGGTTATTTATTCCCTGTTCACCATTTTTATATTGCACCATTCACAAGTTCCGTAAATGGTTTTTCTTGCAAAATTTAGAAGCGGAAGTCGATTCCAAACCCTACAAGGTGCATGCTCATTCCGCTTATAGCCATGTAGCTGTATTCAAAACCGCAGGACGAGTTCTCTAAATAGCTGTACCTAAGTGTTGCCCCCATATCGATAACAGGCTTTGTAAAACTAGGGTCGGCCGAGGTACCTTGTTCAGTTTTTATCCCTTTGTGATAAAGAACCCCAAAGCGAACATAGGGTAGCAGTGTAAACTTCCCTTGGCTCATGCGACCATCAATTAACCCTATTGACGCCATAACATCGTTAATTTGCTTCCAGCCCTTGGTGCCACTTGTACCTAAACGAAGAGAAAGGTATGTTGGAGTATGAGAAAATATACGGTAACCGTACGAAATGCTCCCAAAGTCGGTAAAAGGCTTCTTATCCAAACAAAACAGGAACGAGGTGGATACGTGATGCTTGGGAAGTTTTTTTTTCGTTTGTTGTATTACTTTCTTGGGCAGTGAGTGATATAGAGCCCACAAATAAGGTAAGGAGTAGTGTAATAATAAATTTCGATTTCATATAAGTTTTTGTTATGGGTTAGTAATTACGTTTGGAGTATCTGGTTTATTGTTGTTTGAATCGTTATTCCCGTATTCGTCGTATGGGTTTTGAGGGTTTTCAGCTAAACTCAAATCGAGTTTAGAAAAATCATAGGCGTCTGACTCTTGGTACACGTCTTTTTTACCTCGTTCGACTTTGTGCAACCTATCTTAGCAGGGTTGCTACCATCCATAGCAATGTATGGATAATTGTCTTTGAAACTTTATTCATAACAACTTCTTTAGTTGGTTAATTGTTTATTTTACTGTTGTATAGGGGTTCTCCCTAACGTGAACACAAAGGTATAATTAATTTTGGAAATTGTGAGTGTTTTTTTTCTTGTGTTTTTTGAGGAAGTGTTGAGTTCTTCGTTTTTATGCGACAAGTAAAGGGAAAAGTTTTTTTTGTTGGATAGCCCTATGAAGTCAGGAGGTGCTTTTGGTATTGAAAAAGTTGCTCCTATATACATCTTTCCCTTCCTGAAAGAGAAAGGGAGAATATATCTCAATACTGATCAAAAAATTGCACTTCAATATTGACCTTAATATGCTTTACTTAGTATGGTCAATTGTTAAAAATGAGAGAATTGGGGCTGACCTTCAATTGCGGAAACCAGCCCCTTGATTTTTCTTCTACAAACTTTTACCAGATGGTAATGATTTAAAATCAT
Organism: Porphyromonas sp.; assembly: GCA_029983495.1. Lineage (GTDB taxonomy): Bacteria > Bacteroidota > Bacteroidia > Bacteroidales > Porphyromonadaceae > Porphyromonas. The sequence goes on along the minus strand of JASBZJ010000094.1, from coordinate 3,850 downwards.
TCTCTGATAAATTAAGCATATTCATCAATAGTATTGGGCTATGCTTTTCGGCAATGCCTTCTTAGAACGAGAACTGTAGTTGAGCCGCAAGTTTGTGCCCTGCCGAATGAATATCAAGCAGGGAGGAGTTGCCAAACGGGCGACGATATTGGTATTCGAGTTGCCATCGACATGTTCCAAAGAACCATCGTTGTATGCCAATTGTAGAGGTAAATACCTCGTTGTGTGTGGTCGTGTTTGTATAGTCGCTGGCCAGAAGGATATCAAAACGTTTGGGTAAATGAATAGCCGCAGTAACCAAAGCTCCTTGCCCGCTATCGTTATTATCTTTTCCCCATAAGTATTCCGCTAATATTGTAGCAGGTTTACCTTTCCATTCAGCCCCAACGCTTATACGGTTTCGAGTGTATGTACCGCTCTTATTCATAGCGTTAACATTCCCACCTTGGTACGATGCTTTAATGCGTAGTGTATTAATGGGCATAACCGTTAACGAGGCTCCGAAAAGTTTAGGATTAATGGCACTTAATGTGTTCATACCCCTACCATTCATGGCTGATAACTGATACGAGAGTACTCCCCCAAATAAATCCCCATTTAATTCTAACCCAATGTCGCGACCTGTTGTTCCGTGGTAGCGAGGGTCGCCTGCAACTCCAACAAAGTAAATGGTGGGTAAACTTCCCCCTGTAATGAGATAATTTAGGAATGGGGGAATTGTATTTTCGAGTCCTAATGCAGTTTTGAACTGCCCTAGTCGAACTTTTAATTCGGGTATAAAAGCGTACTCCATAAAGGCTTCTTTAAGCATAACTGGCGAGTTGAACTGCACAATTGCTTGCATATTCCATTTTTGCGTAATAGAGGCGCGAGCAAATAGTTCAATTTTGTTTACACTAAACGTGTTTGATGCTTTTTGTTCGTCAAATAGCGCATTGTAGCCAACTTGACCGAACCCCATAATTTGTATACGCTTCGCAAAGGTTTCTCGGTTCTGAGCAACCAAGGGGTTTAATGCAGAAAGTAATGCAATTACTGCGATAGTAAATGTAGCTGTGTGTTTTATCATAAATCTTATTGTTAAATTCCTTTTTGGTTATTAACTTCTTTCCAGGGGCATAACCAACCTTCTGCAAGGTCGGTTAATAGGAATAGTATAAAGCCGGCAACACTTAAAACAACTATGCCCCCATACATATCATAGTAGTTAAAACGCATCCACGAGTCAATAATAAAAAAACCCATTCCACGATCTGTTCCATAAGTTTCGGTAACGAACAGTACCGAAATAGCAGTACCTATAGCAACTCGTACAGAGGAAAGAAGATCGGGGAGTGTACTGGGAATAAGTATATGGTGGATAATTTTTATATGCGATGCCCCCAAGGATGTTGCTACGAGAAAATGTTCCTTGGGAATTTTGCCTAAACTATCGCGCATTGTTACTATTACTTGAAAAAGTAGAATAAGCACAATCATGGTAATTTTTCCTATGTTACCTAGTCCGGCAATAAGCATTACTATTGGTAGTAATGCAATTTTAGGTATAGGATAAGCCAGATAAGTAAATGCGCTGGTTATTTTACCGAACCGATGAAACCGAAACATACAGAATGCTATAGCTACGCCTAAAACGAGCGAAATGGCAATACCCACAAGTAGTCGCCATAAACTAGCTAATAGATGCTGTAACATAGCGCCTCGTAGTAGATTGGGAATATGTTTGTATACAGCAATGGGCGAAATAATAACCGTTTTAGGTAATAACAACGATGCAATGTACCAAATAAAATTTAGTACTAGTAGCCCAACAATAAACCTATAGCCAATTCTTTTTGTTCGCTGCATTGTTTTTTAATTGTGCATATCAAGTAGTTGTTGTAGCGTATCTTCTGAAAAGTTGTTCCCATAATACTGAATCTTTCCTGGGGTTCCTCCTAAAACAAGTATGCTGTCGCATAAGTAGGTAAGTTCACTAATATTATGGCTTACAATTATGGTAATTGGGGGGTTATTCTTTTCAATAAGTACTTTTAATAATTCTCGGCTACGTAATGCAGTATGTACATCAAGAGCCGAAAAGGGTTCATCGAGTAATAGAAGGTCGGGCTGTTGAATAAAGGCTCGAGCTAGTGCAACACGTTGTTTTTGTCCACCCGATAGTTCTGCAGGGTACCGTTGTAAAAGATTATCAATAGCTAGCGTTTTAATAATTTCGTCAATCGTGTAATTGTTCGATAGAGGCTTTCCTAACAGTTTAGGTAAAAGTATATTACCATAAACTTTTTTCCAAGGCAATAATGCAAAGTGTTGAGGAACGAGAGCGATGGAATTGTTTTTGGGTGAGGGCTTATTTCCAAAAAGCGATACATGACCTGTATCGCTTTTTAGAATTCCAGCTACGGCCTGTAGTAAAGTTGATTTACCGCAACCCGAAGGTCCTGTAAGCCCAAGTATACCACTATTAAATGTAAAGTTTATTGCTTCAATAGCGGGTAAAAATTCTCCTTGGTGTTTGTATCCTATTGATAGGTTTGTTACTTCTAAATTTTCCACAAGTTTGTGGTATAATATTAGTTGTTCGTAGGTATAAACTGCTTGTCGAGTAGATTATCTCCAGTATAGTTTTCGTCAACGAGTTGTTTGCTACGGAGCCAATCAATTGTACGCTTTATATCATCTTCACTAGGCATCTCGGCCATAGTATAGGCTGGTAGTTCTATGGTTTTCGAAAATTGTTCTGGTACTTGTACATCCTCGATTAAAAAGCGAGCCCAATCGCTTCGAGGTCTCTCTCGAATAAATAATACGCCACGGTTATACCCTTCGAGTAAACGCTTTATGGCGTCTCCTTTGTTATTAATTGCCTTGCGTAGAAATGCTGTTCCCGTAACCGAAATATGCATATCAGTGGTTGAGGCTAAGCAATGGAATCCGCTTCGTTCAGCAATAGTACTAAATGGGTCGGGGAATATACCTGCATCAATTTTGTTTGAAAGAAGCATTTCTAACCGAAGAGGGATTTTATTAACTTCAACTTTTTGTATATCCAGTTCATTCAGGTTCCCTAAAGTAAGCATCTGGTCACAAGCATACTCAATAACTGTGTTGCGACTTATAGCTACTTGTTTGTTTGCGAGTTCTGCAAGCGATGCTATTTTTTTACTTGCCATAACCTTAAAAAAACCATCGTGTTTAACAACAAGGGCGAGGTCAATACCCCCTGCTTGTTGCATAGCAGCACCCGAATAATCGATAATTGTGCCATCAATTTCGCCGGCACGCAGGGCAGCATCCCGCTCGTTGGGGCTAAAAAACTTTACTATTTCGAGGTTTAAGCCTAGTGAATCGTAAATACCCATTTGCTGGGCGATAACGTAGGGAAGGTAATCCATCGAAGCCATTGCACCAAGCTTAAGAGTAAGCTTTTCGGTTTTCTCTTTTGGCGAACAACCTATTAGTAGGCATGCTAAAGCAATAGCTACAACATAAATAAACTTATTATATTTCATGACCTATTATAATTGCTATCACAAAGGTACATTTTTAAACTGAAATAAACTTGTGTTTCGTAAATAGAAATAAAAAAAGGATTCTCTCTTCCCGAGCTTGAATGGGAAAAGGAATCCTTCACACTCCGAATAACACCAATTGTTATCCCGAGAAGGAGGTGTTCATCTCGAAATTAATTCCATAACAAACCAATACGACAACCATGTTCAGAACCAATTTTCTCTCAATTCGAGTGAACAAACAACCTTACTAACAACAGACACGACAGAGCGGAAGACGGGATTCGAACCCGCGACCCTAACCTTGGCAAGGTTATGCTCTACCAACTGAGCTACTT
>JASBZJ010000093.1 GCA_029983495.1 Porphyromonas sp. | reverse complement strand
CCGGTAAAAATGGCTTTCCCTACCAAAATACTTTTCACAGTATACCAATCTTTGGGGGTTACACGATTAGTTATATTGCTACCAAGAGGCAACAGGATAGGTTCGGTCAACTTTTCACCAGCTTCGTTAAAAAGGTCGAAAGTAGCTTGTTGACGAACTAGTGGGTCAATGGTTAAACGAGCTTGTTTTTTACGATTAACAAAACTCGCTTCAATTACAGTAGGCTCGTTTACTGTGCAACGTACCGAAGTAGCATTATCAACAACTTCAAAATCGCCACTGGTATATAGTTTACTACCTATTTTAAGGGTTTCGAGCAAGTAACCCTCGTTTATATATACAGTAACATTTATTTCGGTTCCTTCGGGAAGTATATCACCCGAAGCCACTTGCTGAGCCGATCCTACTTGCAAAACTTCGATGCGACCCATTGCGGGGGCAGGTTGTGTAAACTCAACCTTGTACTTTTTTATTGTACTTGTGGGCTTAAACTGCACCCAACAACGAAGCTTTTCAATATCAAAAGGTACAGTAACTGTTATAACAGCTACGCCATTAGGCTTAAGTATTTTGCCAAGCGTATTATCGCTCGCCTGGTACTCCTCGTTATTTACTTCAACTAGCTCAATTTCGAAACCTGGGTTAGGCGTTACTGTAAAAGTAACATCGTTACCTGGTTCGATAGTGTCGCCCCATTTGTAACTTTTTCCGTGACTATCAACACAAGTTACGGTTCCTCCTTCCTCGGGGTTGGGCGAAGGATAGAGAACAACCTTCTGAGCGTTTGTCCCATAAACCGAAAGAATACACATTACCCCCAAAAGAGCAATGCAAAAAACATTACGAAATACTTTCTTTTCCATGTTACGTAAAAATAAAACTCCTAATCCTGTAGCATTCGTTGAAAAGGGAGAAAAGTTCAGCACAAGTGCTATTTACAAGCTTACCTTAACGAACACCTTGGGTGAAGACGAAAAAAGACCTACCCACAGAAAAAGGTTTTTGTGATATAGTTATTGGCTATGATGCTTATTTTGAGTTTACTATTCGTTTGCAAAGGTAGTAACATTTTGCTACACTCGATATCTTCCAGTCTCGGAATGCAATCGTTCCACATATTATGGAAGCAATCCTTTTGTAAATATATCGAATATAAGTGGCGTTATCACCCCGAACAAAGCAAATATTACTAGCTACGTATGGGCGGGGCATACCTCAAGTGTTCGACTGTAATGATACAGACGAACTACGTAAACGAACCTCCTATTACAACAGAATAGAACATTCGGCAAAAAAACGATGAAATATACCCTATAGGGAATAGCAATATTGGAGTAAAATACCTGCTGATTGCGATTTAATTACGTTCTTTGCAAGAGAAAAATAAGATGGATCAAAATGGGATTTTTTGAAAAGCTTTTTAAGAAGAACAGTATCAACTCGGATACAAACGAAGGAAACGAGCAGAATAAGCGGACTGTAAATAATGCCACAGTATTAAAATTCGACGGGTTGAAAGCTCTTCGAATGGGGAATATCCCTTTTGCATTAAAGTTTCTCGAAGAGGCACTAAGGCTAAACCCCGAATTTGAAACACGTTTTTATTTGGCTCAAGCATTATCGCATGCACAACGAAATACCGAAGCTATTGAGCAATTCGGCATTCTTCTTGCCGAAGAACCGAACCATCTGCCTTCGTTACTCGAACGTAGCAGGCTTTTATTAGAGGAAGATAATGCCTCCAAAGCTATTGAGGACATAGAAAAGGCCTTACCACAAGCTGAAAACGATAACGAAAAAGCAACTATACTACGCTTAAAAGCACGTGCATTACTAACACTTAAGCAATATACCGAAGCCATTGCTATTGCCGAAGCTACCCTTGAAATTAACCCTGACGATACATACAGTGCATTAACAAAAACTGTAGCCTTGGTACAGACTGAAGAATTCGAAAATGCACTCAATTATATTAAACAATGCAAGGAAAAGTTCCCTGAAGAAGAACGGTTCCTTTTATACGAAGCCAATATTTATAGCAAAATAGGGAACCCCGAAAAAGCTTTTGAAAGCCTCGAAAAAACACTTGAGGTTGACCCCTTTAATGAGGAAGCTATTATAGCTATGGCGAAGCATTTGCAACAACAAAACAAAGCAACCCAAGCCTTGGAACTGGTTGAAAACTTTGTAAACGAAGGCACCCCTACCCCAACACTATTAAGCTTATACACCCATTTACTGCGAAACGAAGGGCGCGAAAGCGATGCACAACAGATTGAACAACAAATAGGACAAAGCGAACACAACAACAACCCAGGCTCTGTGAATTTACAGAATAGCGGAGGAATATATTAAGCGATTTATGGCTAAAAACAAACCTAAATTTTACGTGGTATGGCGTGGGAACAAACCTGGGGTTTACAATTCATGGGCTGAATGCAAAGCCTCGGTTAATGGTTTTAGAGGAGCAAGATTTAAAAGCTTTCCAACACGTGCCGAAGCCGAAGAGGCATTTGAAAATAGTGTACAAGATGGAGTAGAATATTACGACCATAAACCTGAAAAAAAGGCAACACCTCCTACAGAGTTTTATAATAAACCTAACCATGGAATAGTTGTTGATGGTGCCTGCAAAGCAAACCCTGGTCCTGCGGAATACCGAGGCGTTAGGCTTAACGATGGCGTAGTAATATTTTCGGTTCCTCCTTTTATGGGGACTAATAATGTGGCAGAGTTTTTAGCCATAGTGCATGCTATGGCATTATTAATAAACGAGGGAAAAAACAACGAAGTTATTTATAGCGACAGCCTAAACGCTATAAACTGGATAAATGCTGGTAAATGCAGAACAAAACTACCCCACGAAGAACCCTATCAAAAAGCCTATAGCCTTATTGAACGAGCCGAAGCATGGCTTGCTAAACACCCCATGAACATACGCCCCAAACTAAAAAAATGGGAAACCCACTTGTGGGGTGAGAACCCTGCTGATTATGGTAGAAAATAGATAAATCTTCACAAGAAGCAAGCTCGATGGGTATAGGTGAAGAAACATCATACCTAAAGGCCAGAAACACCCGCCCTACAGAGGTTGAAACAGATTTTTTTGATATTGCACGGAAAATAAATGTGGGGCAAACCTGCGTATTTGCCCATGTCCGAGGTATTGTTATCACTTATAGCATTACTTTTCAAAAACTTCCTACGGTTGTGTTGTTCAACAAGTAACTTATGGTACATTTGTAAACACACCGATAATTGCGCCAATTGTTCAAATTGACTTTGTAGATCATGGGGAAAAGGCTTTTCGTAAACCACATGCCCCGATTGGGAATACAACCTTAATACAAGAGGAGCACTGGTGGGAACCACACGAATCAGTGCCAACAATTGCTCGGAATTGTTAGGCGAAAGTGTTACCGCTTGATAATAGTTATTCCCCACTTTAGCTTTGTAGTAAAAATCACCATCAAATACAATATCCCCCGAGGTAATAACTATGGTATCGGGTGTAACAAAAGCAACTCGGCTAAATGTAAGAGGAGTAGCAGATAGCGAAATAACCTCGAGTGAAGTAAAACCAAGCGTATCGCACCGAGCGAGTAACTTAACTGGATTTACAGGTGTAATACCTTTTAAACGTTGTTGCGACGAAACAAAAGCCGATGAGCCGTATTCAGCACTTGAGGTGTTATAAAATAATGCTTGCGTAAGCTTTTGTTTTACCTGTGTAAGAGAATCGAGCTGTAGAGGGATAACAGTTAAGCGTTGCTCGTTATAGCAACGCTTAATATCTTTTCGTTTGTGCAATATTTGTTTTCGCAGTTGCAAATCGGCAAGGCGTAAAGCTTCAATACTATCCAGTAGCTTATACGCCTCGCTGTACATACCCTCGGAAGCAAGCTTATCAACTTGGGCAAAAACACGCTTATTTGTATTGGAACCGCATGCAACACACAGTAAAAGAACTGTTGCAACTACAGCTTTATAAAGTAAGCTCCTGTAACAATAGCGTATTTTCGCCATATTCTATATTTTAGAAAATACTAATCTTTAAGTAACGCTTCGGATTCTTTTTGATATCCGTAACCAACGCATCAGCACTTTTAACCAAGCTATCGATGCGGAAATAAAGCTCCTTTTCGTTAATTAAAGCACCTACAGTATTGTTTTTATCCTCGAGTGTTGAAGAAATATTCTGGCTTATACCTTTAAGGTTTTCTACCGTTGCCGAAAGATCCGCAACCGAACTTGCTAATTGCGTGCTATCGATGGCATTCGAAATTGCCACTAGGTTATTACTTACACGCTGTAAGTTTTCGCTAAGCTTGGGTAAATCGGTATTACTAAACGCCCTAATACTTGTAGTAGCCTCCTGTAGGTTAACCATCGAAGCCTTAGCATGAAGAACTGTTTTCTCGAACTCGCGAACCGAACGAGCTATGGCGGGGTCGTGTGTAACATCGTTAATAGCATTAAGTATAGAATCGGCCTTAGGCAACATGGCCATAACCTGAGGAATAACTTGGTTATTGAGCATTTCCATATAATCGGGGTTACCAGGTAGTATTCCAATTGTATCGAGGTGTGAAAGAATTTCGTTCGATTGCCCCAACGTGAGGGCAATTTCGCTCCCTCCTAATAAGCCTTGTTTAACGGTAGCCAACGTTCCTTTTGGTAGTTTATACTTTTTCTTCACCTCGAGGGTAAGAACTGTTGAGCCATCGTTTTCGAGCTGAAAGTCGAGCCCTTGAACCGATCCAACCTTGTAGCCATTTATCATTACTGGCGACGCTATAGCCACACTCGAAACATTGGGGAAACGAACGTAATAGGAGTTTGAGTTTCGGAAAACCGATAACCCCTTAAGGTACGATATACCTAAGTAGATCCCAATCATAGCAACAAGGATCCATAAACCTATTATTGAAACCTTTCTTTTCTTCTTCATACGGTGTTTATTATTTAATACGCTTTGTATTCTGTGTTTTTAATGAATTGAACTTTCGCGCCTATTGTTTTTATAAACAGCAATATAAGCATCTTTATACGACTTGCGGTACTTTTTTAACATTGCCTTAGCCTCGGCTAAGCTGTAGGTACTACCCACGGTATAAACATATCGGTTTCCCTCGAGTGAAACTTTAACGGGTAATTTGCGAAACCAGGGGTCGTTAACCTTAAGCTTCTTAGCATTTTTTGGAATTGACGCTAGTTGTATGCGGTATTCCGTTGCGTTTTTCCGTTTCTGAATTTCATTACTTCGTTGGGATTTCAGTTTTTCAGTTTTCCTTACGGTAGCTAATTCCGTATTTTGTGCATGTTCAAGAGGTTCATCAAAGGTTTCATCGGTATCATCTAGCGAATCGCCAGTAATAGGTGTAGCCTCGATTGGCTCGATGGTAGTTTGTTCGGATTTCGAACTTGAACTTTCGGTTACTATAGGTATAGGTTTACCCGTAGTATTGCTATAGTATTGCGAAAAACCGCGTGTTATGGCATCGGCAAGCCTATCACGCCCCTCGTTACTTGCAAGAAAAGCACGATCGCCCGCATTCGAAACAAAACCCAACTCAACTAAAATACCAGGCATACTTATTTCGCGAATAACCAAAAAGCCCGCTTGGCGTACATCGCGGTTAATTAAGGGAAGCCTTGCCAAATTACTTTGAACCGCCCTAGCCAAGGCAATGCTTTGGTCGAGGTTATTATCCTTCATAAGTTCGAACTGAATATAACTTTCGGCAGAATTCGGGTCAAAACCATGGTATGTAACCTCGTAGTTATCCTCAAGTTCAATAACTTTATTTTCGCGCATGGCCACACGTAAATTATCCTCGGTACGCCAAAGACCAAGCACATAGGTTTCGGCACCACTTGCAGCCGTTGATTTAGCCGAATTAGTGTGTATACTAATAAACAAATCAGCTTTATTGGTATTAGCAATGCGTGCACGCTGGTTTAATGGAATAAAAACATCGCTATTACGCGTCATGATTATCTGAACCTCAGGGTGGCGCTCGGCTATTTTATTCTTTACACGAATAGCAACTGCTAAGTTTATATCCTTTTCACGCACCCCCCCAGCTGTTGCACCAGTATCCTTTCCACCATGGCCAGCATCAATTACCACGGTAAAACGTTTATTTTTTCGTTGAGCTTCGAGCGGATGAACCGAACAAAAAACAGCAAGCAAAAGAAGTACTATCCAAAGGATAGAACCAATTGAGCATTTTGGGTTGCGATGAATAATACTTTGTAGCGTCATTAAAAAAACCTTTCTGCAAAATTAGTTTTTTATTGTGGCTTAGTCGTCATTTTCAGGAGCGAGATCGCTATAATCTTGGAATAGGAAGTCGTTATAGGGGTATCGTTTTACGTGTATTTCCTTAACACGTTGATAAAGTTTTGCGCGTAAAGCGTCCATTCCTTGCCCTGTTTTAGCCGAAACAAACAGGCAATCATCGCCGAGGTGTGCCATCCAGCTATCCTGCAATTCCGCAAGGCTGTAATTTTCGCGTGTTTTAGGGGTAAGGTCGTCATCGTCCTTTTTAATATAGCTAAAGTCATCTATCTTATTGAATAGCATAAGGGTAGGTTTTTTTTCACCCGCTAGTATTTCGGCCAATGTTTCGTTAACAACATCAATTTGCTGTTCAAAATAGGGATGCGAAAGGTCAACTACATGAACAATAAGATCGGCTTCAACCACTTCATCGAGGGTACTTTTAAAGCTTTTCACAAGTTGTGTAGGCAACTTGCGAATAAATCCTACAGTATCGCTAAGTAGGAAGGGTAAGTTATGAAGTACCACTTTACGTACGGTTGTATCGAGGGTCGCAAACAACCTATTTTCGGCAAATACTTCGCTTTTAGCAAGGCTATTCATAATAGTCGATTTTCCCACATTAGTATAGCCTACTAAAGCAACTCGCACCATTTTACCTCGGTGCTTGCGTTGTTCAGCCTTTTGTCTATCGATGTGTTGAAGCTCCTCCTTAAGACGCGAAATTTTTTCAAGTACAAGCCTACGATCCGTTTCGAGCTGTGTTTCGCCCGGTCCACGCATGTTAATACCACCACGTTGCCTTTCGAGGTGAGTCCACATTCGGGTAAGCCTAGGAAGCATATATTGGTATTGCGCCATTTCAACCTGTGTTTTAGCATGAGCAGTTCGTGCACGAAGGGCAAAAATATCGAGTATTAAACTCGTGCGATCCATTGCCGCAATACCTAGCTCTTTTTCAATATTACGCTGTTGCGTAGGAGTTAATTCATCATCGAATAAAGCTACCTCTACACTGTTTTCTTTTACATAAGTAGCAATTTCCTGCAATTTACCTGTTCCTACAAAGGTTGCACCATTTGGGGTGTCGAGTCGCTGAACAAACCTGTGAACCTCTTCGAGCGAAGCTGTTTCAGCTAGGAAGGCAAGCTCGTTAAGGTTGTCGGTCATCTCAAACTCCGAAACGTTTGGGGTTATTATACCCACCAAAATGGCTTTTCGGATGGGGCTGTTTGTTACGTCAATCATATGCAACTACAAATATAGTAAGATGTAAAGAAAAAGGGCTTACAAAAAAAGACCCCGCAAAGGCAAGAGCCTTAAACGGAGTCTTCAAATCGAACTTTAATTTAATATAGATGTGTATGTATGGTTATTTTACTCGAATCGACTTACCAACACGAAGCGTAGCTTTACGCCCCATATTATTCAGCGCACATAACTTAGTTACTGTTGT
>JASBZJ010000092.1 GCA_029983495.1 Porphyromonas sp. | reverse complement strand
GAGCACGTGATTTGTAATCTCGGGGTCGTTGGTTCGAATCCGACAAGAGGCTCTCATTATTTGGTTAAACAAGAGAAACTCCGATTAAATGAGCTCATTAGAACTACTTAATCGGATTTCTTCTTATTATTAATAAGAGTGTTATTACAAGCAATCCCACGAGGGATTGTTGACATCTATAATGCACAAAAGTTTTTATTCCGATCCTAATAGGGATTTATTCTACAGCTTTACCAAAGAGAGCAGTAGTAATATTGTTGATAATAAAGAATTATGCTAAGTATTTATCGCAATACTTCAATGCTTCATTAAGTTGCTCATTAAGTATTTTAGTTCCATCGATTGGGTGAAGAGTAAAGCCTCGCCGTTCCATTCCTCGTATCCAGGTCATTTGTCGCTTCGAAAATTGCCGTATTGCAATAAAAAGTTGCTCATACATTTGATTATACGACATTTTCTTTTCGAGATATAAAGTAATAAAGCGATATTCAAGCCCATAACTAATTAATTTATCAGCGGGTATACCTTCAGAAAGCAGAGCTTCAACCTCGGCAATCATTCCACTGTTCAATCGTGCGTTAAGCCTATTTTCAATACGTTTCCACCGTAATTCTTTAGGAATATCAATAAAAAGAAGAATATGAGGGAGCATTTTAGAATCCTGCTCCATTTGTATGTTCAACTCTTCTATCTTATCAGTGTGGCTGGCATAATAATGAGCAATTTCTATTGCACGCAAAGCTCGGCGATGTGATGATGAATCGACAGAAATAGGCAACTTGTACCTACGAAGAATATCTAGCAAATCACTAAGCGAAAGTTGTTCTAGTTCGCTTCTTAAGCTCCAGTTCGGTGTAACTGGCGTTAAACTTCGTTGTTTTAAGGCACTTTCGAGGTAAAGCCCAGTTCCACCAACCAAAACAGGGCGTTTACCATGTAGAACTATTTGCTCATAAGCAACAGAAAAAACCTCGAGCCACTGAAAGAGGTCGAAGGTTTTTCCTGGTTCTTCAATATCAATGAGATGGAAAGGAATAGTTTTTCCCGAAGGGAGCGTGTAATCATCTAAATCCTTTCCTGTACCGATATCCATCCTGCGGTAAACCTGACGGCTATCAGCACTTATAATTTCGCCATTTAAAGCATTGGCCAATGCTACAGCTAGTGATGTTTTACCAGATGCCGTGCATCCTATTAAAGCTACTAAAGGTTTATGATCGTCCAAATTGACACATGTAGCTTTATTCATGAAATTCAACAACAAGAAGAAACAAGTAATGAACTACGAGTTAAGCTCTTTTTTTATTACATCATGTGCACCACCTTCAACAATACTTGTAGCCGATACCAAGGTTATTTTGGCATTATTTCGTAATTCTGTAAGGTTAGCGGTTCCACAACTACTCATAGTACTACGTATTTTACTCAAAGTTTGCTCAAGGTTATCCTTCATTGGACCAGCATATGGTACATAGCTATCAACACCTTCCTCAAACTTCATGTTTTTTTCAGCCACTCCTCCAGTATCGTAGCGTTGCCAGTTTTTGGCTCGGTTACTACCTTCCCCCCAATACTCCTTAACAATAGTGCCATTTATCTTTAATTTTTCCGTAGGGCTTTCGTCAAACCTTGCAAAATAACGTCCCATCATTAAAAAATCGGCTCCCATAGCAAGAGCAAGAACCATATGGTAATCGTGAACGATACCACCATCGCTACAAATGGGGATATAAACACCTGTTTCATTAAAGTACTTGTCTCGAGCTTCAGCAACATCAATTAAGGCACTTGCCTGCCCACGTCCAATACCTTTCTGTTCACGTGTAATACATATAGATCCCCCACCAATGCCTACTTTAACAAAATCAGCACCATTATCAACTAAGTAACGGAAACCTTCGGCATCAACAACATTTCCAGCACCTACAATTACAGAATCTCCATACTGCTGGCGGATCCAATGTAATGTATTAGCCTGCCAAACAGAATAGCCATCACTACTATCAATACACAAAGCATCAACGCCTGCATTAACCAAAGCAGGAACACGATCCATGTAGTCGCGCGAATTAATGCCTGCACCTACCAATAAGGTTTTATCCTCGCTATGCGAAAGTTCCAAAGGGTTTTCCTTATGGCTGTCGTAATCCTTTCGGAAAACAAAATAATGGAGTCGGTTTTCGTCGTCGATAATAGGCAATGAATTCAGTTTATGATCCCAAATAATATTATTAGCTTCGCTAAGGGTAATACCCTTTTTACCATAAATAATATTCTCGAACGGAGTCATAAACTCTTCGATCTTCCGATCGAGACTGTCGGTCGATAGCCTATAATCGCGACCTGTAACTATTCCTCTAAGAACACCTTTTGCACTACCGTCGTGCGTAATGCCAATTGTACTATGACCTGTTCGCTTAGTAAGTTCCACAACATCGCGCAACGTTTGGTCAGGACGGAGATTACTATCGCTCGTAACAAATCCAGCTTTAAACTTCTTCACCTTCCGAACCATTCTTACCTGTTCATCGATAGGTTGTGAACTATAAATAAACGACAGCCCTCCATTTCGAGCTAATTCAATTGCAAGCGTGTGGTTGCTAACCGACTGCATTATAGCCGACACAAAGGGGATGTTGAGATTTATACGTGAAGCTCCGTCCCTTGCGGGGGAAAACCTAGCTAAAGGTGTGCGGAGTTGAATGCGATCGGGAGTACTTTCTTCGGTAGTAAGCCCTGGGATAAGGAGGTATTCTCCGAAAGTATGGGAAGTGTCTTTTAGGAAATGTGCCATAATGAGAAGAAAGTAAAACTTAAGTTTGTTTATGAAGGGAAGAAAAAATACGAACGTTGGAGAAATATAAGAAAAGCGAGCTACCTTATTAGCGTAACCTATTACTCATACGAATGAGAATCTCGTCCTTGCGAATACCTCGGAAAGCGAGAATGAGGAAAAGAATTGCTAACAAAGGAAGGAACAACCAAACCGAAGGTGTCATTCGATCGGTGTTCATAGGCATAATAGTTTTTCCATATTGCATTAACAATGCTATGGCATACACAAGGTAACCAAGTATAAGCAACAAGGTAAAAACACAAAATCGCATTTGTAGTTTCCGCTTCTTAAATAGGAATATTGTAAAGAAGCAAAGGAATGTTATAAGTGCATCAAGGGCATATAGAACCCAAGTAACATGCTGCTCTGCTCCACTAATAAAGCCATACGAAATAAAACGCACCCCTTCGCTACTTACACCAAGAGGTAAAATAAGCAAAAGGGTCATGATAACGCCTGCAAGCAAAAGCCACAGGGTTTGAATTCTTTGCCACATATGTTAGAATATGGTTGTTAGTAGTGAAAGTACTATTCTTCTAAGGATTCGTTTTTTTCATCAACTGTAGAATGACGATAATAAAGGTCGCCAGCGAGGAACTCCTCTGTTGCAACAATGGTACTTTTAGGTAACATTTCAAACTCACGTGACACCTCAATTTGTTCTTGATTTTGATAAACCTCTTCAAGTGTATCGGCAACCTTCGAGAACTCTTCCAAACGTTCCTTAAGTTGTTCGCGACGTACTGCACTAATTTGGTTCGAGCGTTTAGCAATAATCATTACCGATTCATACACGTTACCTGTTTCCTTGGCAAGTTCAAGCACGCTACGTGTAATAGCATCGGTAGGTATTCTTCTGTTTTTTACTTCATCCATAATAAAGTACTATATATTATTTATTGGCCTAGTAAAACTCTCCACTTATCAATATCAAACAAAGAGGGTTAAGCATCTTTGCTGATAAGTTTTTCTATACTTTGGTAAATGCGGTTTGCTTCCTTAATGTATTTCCCCTTAGGAAATTCATTCGAGTATATAAAATATCGATCAGCAACATCACGGTATCGCGCTTGTTGTTTTGATTCTATACTGTGCATCGCTTCCTGATATGTAGCTCGCAGAATAACCATATAAAACTCCTCACGAAACTTACTATACGGATAATCCTTAAGAGCATTATTAGCGGTTATTATAGCACTCTTGTAATTATTTCCTAGGAACATACCTAAATCGTAGTATTGCTTAGCTGCCAAAAGCTCTTTTTCAGCTAGTCTATCCTGCAAAGTAAATAACAATTCCTTTACTTGACTTCGATGCTTGCTCTGGGGATAATTTTCGTTGAAAACTTGCAATTCCTGAATTGCGTTATGCGTTATGGTTTGATCCAACCGTGGGTCAGGAGCTGAATGATAAAGACAAACACCCGAATAAAAACGGGCATCCTCAACTTGTTCACCCTTAGGATAAGAGCTGTAATAATGTTGAAAATACTCACTAGCCGAGCTATAGTGCTTAAGCTCCATTTCGCTATAAGCGAGCATATAAAGCGCACGGCTACCATCAACAGTACCGTTATATGCCGATACAACGCTAGGTAGCAAGTCAACGACCTGTTTATATTTACCCTCGTTATAGAATTTCTTTGCGTAGTCGTATGCTAAAGATACGTCATTCACTTGTCGCACCTTAGCCACCTCTCCACAACTTACTAGTAAAAAACTTGCCACAAGGATGGCAAATAGCCGAATTTTATTAGGTTCCATCATTGAGATACTCACTAGGCTAGTGTCTAATCGTTGCAAAGATACGAAGTTTTTACCAGACACAGATTCATGAACCGTTCGATGAATTCCTAATAATAACAAAGGCGACCTAAGCAATGGTTTAAGTCGCCTTTTCGTGAGGTATAATAAAAATATATTGGCTCGGCTCGATATTAAAGATCAAGAACTAACACAAAGGAATAGCTATCACTTCCTTTTGTAAAGTTAAATGTCAGCTTATTCTTATAACCTTTTACCAAAAGCTTCTGCATTAAATGGAATGCAAGTTCTTCTTCAAAACTACCATCAGGGGCTTTATCCTTTCCTTCACCATTTATATCAATGTCGAAAGTATCGCTCGCACACAAACCACCCATACACCACATCGACATTCCTACACCGATGGCTTTTTCAGGAGTTATTGTTGCATGATATCCACCTTCGGGGAATTTGAAGTACATTGGCAATACATACTCATTGTTATTATTGATAGTAACTGCTTTAACCGTAAGAGTTGATCCATTTTTTATCTCGATATCGCCCTTCATCTGTTTAAGAAAAGCTTTTACCTTGCTAGGTTTTTCTTCACTAGGGGGTGTTATTACATCCTTAGGTCCAATAGCCACCTTGGCTTTTACTTGAATCCGTTTTTCAGTTGCGCCATACCTAGCAACAAGAGTAGCTTTATATTCGCCTGATTTTGAAGGTTGTACTAAGGTCACTGTTACCGAAAAGCGAGCATCATCATCGTAGAGTTTTCTAGCAGGTTCTGTTTCTATTTTGAAAGCATTGCCTTCATTTTCTTCGGCTATTACCTCTATTTTCTCGTTTGGTATACCACGACCAACTAAACCAAATGATGCACTCCTAGTTCCATCATACCCTTCTGCAAATTCAATAGAACCAAGGTCAATTATGGGTTCAATCTCTTTTGTTTTCTTCGTATTTGCCGATTCCACAATTAGTAAAGTTCCTGCTTTAGCAACAACGCCTGTAAGACTCAATTCAAACTTATCATTGCCACGCACAGCAACAAGTTTTACGGGGAATTCCCCTAATTCATTAGCCGAAAAAGTTACATCAAAAGCTTTGTTTTCGGTAAAGTTACTTTCCGAAGCTGAAAAATACTTAGCATTATCGCCAGTAAAACTAAGCGTTACAGGAGCTTCCTTCGATGCTCCATGCACCTCCAGTGCAATAATTCCCCTTTCGCCTGGGGCGATCGCAACTTTATCAGTTCCCTTCTTCAAAAGAATCTCAAGCTTCGTATCGTTTGGTGTAGGGGGAACATCAGGCTTCAAATCAGGACCACAGCTAGCGAGTATACTCATAAGAGCAACTGTAGCTGAAACTAGGGTTAGGATGTGTCGTTTCATTATTGTACTAATTATCTATTTCTACTATTTGAATTACTTCAACTATGCAAAAATAGGAATTAATTCTAAAACCTCAGCACCATATAAGCAATACAGAGGGAAAAAACCGCCCAACAAATAATTCGAAAAGCATCGAATAAGTTATGCATGGGGCAAATTCATTCCCGTAATATTGCGGTATAAGTTTAATGCGTATAGGTCTGTCATCCCCGAAATATAATCGAGTGTTGTTTGAATTCTTCCATAGGTGGTAGTAACAGCCGTATTGTATTGGCTACTTACACGTTTTAAGAAAGCCTTACTATAGCTGGAAGAGGGATTTTCGAGGGCGAGCATTATTTTCTCGATAAGTATTGCAAATATATGATGCCCTGCAAGTTCAACATCAACTACCCCCTGGCTCGAGTAAATCTTCTCGTAAGCTACATTTACTGCATTATTATAAGCTTCGGCACATATGCCATCCAACGATTTTATAAGCGACCCACAAAACTTCCCCTCTAATATAAGGGCTTCGTTTTTCACAAAACTCTCGCTCGTAGCAATTACCAGCTTGTTAATTACCTTGCTTCTTAAATAAGCAACTTTCTCGTTATTATCATCAATTGTTTTGATAACATTTTCAGCAACAGTTTTTTCGTTACTATCAAAAAAGCTCAGTAACAAATCCAAAACCTCCGCAAACGACAGTATTCTAAGCTTATAAGCGTCTTCGAGATCCATAATCTCGTAACAAATATCGTCAGCAGCTTCGACTAGAAGAACCAAAGGATGACGAAAAAAACAATCTCCCTCAGGTGCAATTAAGCCAAGGTGCGAAGCTATTTCAATATAGCTTTGTTGTTCCGTTTCGAAAAAGCCAAATTTACCACCAAGCGGTGCTGAAATAGATGCAAATGGATATTTTACAATTGAAGCAAGTGTTGTGTATGTTAGCGAAAAACCGCCTTTGCGTCGCCCCTCAAAAGTATGTGTGAGTAAGCGGAATGTATTGGCATTTCCTTCGAAGTGGGTAAAATCTTCCCAGCGACCACCTTCAGCAACAACCTTACGATGCCATTTTCGACCCTCGCCCTCTAAAAAAAACGATGATATTGCGCGTTCGCCACTATGCCCAAACGGTGGATTACCCATATCATGCGCCAACGATGCTGCCGCAACAATCGAAGCTAAATCGCCTGGATTAAAAGGTAAATCACTTCCATACCTTTCATATAACCTATCGGTAACCATATTGCCCAACGAACGTCCAACACAACTCACTTCCAAACTATGTGTTAAACGGTTATGGACAAAAATGTTATCGGGTAGAGGAAAAATTTGTGCTTTATTCTGTAACCTCCTGAAGGCAGTACTAAACACTAGCCTATCGTAGTCCTGTTCAAACGAATTACGTCTTCCCGCACCATAACTAAGTATTAAATCGTCTTGGCTTTGTTCTTCTCGCCCCCACCTCAGGTCGCTAATAAGTTTTTTCCACGTCATTTTATTTTCGATAGGGAATTTTCACTTCGGGTAGCGAAGTACTAGGGTTATTGCATCGCAATATCGTAGGAGAAATACTAGCTAAAGTAAACGTGGGAGGGAGGGATTCGGAAAGGACAGCATCGTTAGTTTCTTCCATGTACTTAAACATTTTCGGAACACGTCGTGCGCCGATATATCTTCGTTTAAAATAAGCCGAACGATCAAGTTGCTCAACAACAATCCCACGCTGGTTAGTACTGTGCATCATTACATAACTACCGTTCGGTTTTACCTCAATAAGCATGGCCACATGTCCAACGCGACTACTTTTGCTATTACGCCCTTTAAAAAAGAGTAAATCGCCAGGCTGAGGATCTTTTACAGGCGTGGTAACTTTCGAAATATCGGCACTCGAGCCTCGAAGTTTTATGCCAAAACTGCCATAAAGGAACCGTATATATCCCGAACAGTCAAAAGCCCATGGGGCTCCTCCTCGGTAGC
>JASBZJ010000091.1 GCA_029983495.1 Porphyromonas sp. | reverse complement strand
TTAGTCGCTTTCGCACCGCCTTAACCGAACTTGGGTTAATGGATAAGTTGCTGAAAGCGTTCAACAAACAGCTCTCTCGTCACCATATCTCCATCGAAAAGGGGCATATACTTTCTCTAAATCCCAACAAATTTACTCTGCTATAGCCCCCAATTAGAGGGGCTAAACTTATACTCCTTATTTTTCAAAGGTCTCATAATAAATCACGACTTAATGATATAAATCTATTTTGTTGAATAACCGCCCCTCTCCGAGTCCGACATCTAATCTTATTTCGATTTGTTCTTTGAATTGATTCGTGTACTTCCAAACCCTTTCGGAAAGGTCAAGCCCACCTACTTTGCACTTTTGGAAAACTTGTAAGGCATCAAAGGGTTGTAGTCTTGCATCTTTTTTAACCGCCCACTTGATACTATAACACCACGAAATAAAAGAGAGGGAAAGAACCGATCATCATAGAGCACATTCTTAATACCTCATACAAAACAAAGAAGAAACCGAAGCCTATTTGGAGAAAAATGAGTAACTTTGCCACGCTTTGTAGTGTAGCAAATACACGAAGCACGGATGTTACTGCGGAGCAAGTAACGAGAGTACCTACACAGTACTAAAAGGATTTTCGGCTGGTGCGTTGCCCCGTCCAAACAACGCAATTCATACCAGTGGGTGAGGAAATCCCTTTAAATATTGGAGATATTCGTTGCCAAAGCTATGACAAGATACTTATCGACTTATGCATTTAAGCAATACCGAGTGGATAGCAGTTGTATGTAAAGTTTTTGGAGGACGTGCTACTTCGATATGATACCTGCTCTGCGGGAAAAAAACTAATAGTTTCATCCGCTTAGTTAGTACAATAATAGTAAGTTATTAAAATCGTGAACACATTAAGCTATAAGACCGTTTCGGCTAATAGTGCAACTGCCACCAAGGAATGGGTGATCGTAGATGCCGAAGGTCAGCACTTAGGACGCCTTTGCTCGAAAGTGGCTAAGCTACTTCGTGGCAAATACAAACCCAACTTCACGCCTCATGTAGACTGTGGCGACAATGTTATTATTATCAATGCCGACAAAGTAGTACTTACGGGGAAAAAATGGACCGATAGGGTTTATTTGAGTTACACTGGCTACCCAGGAGGACAGCGTAGTATGACCCCCGAACGTTTAATGGAAAAAGGCTCAAGTCGTTTACTTCTTAAAGTTATTAAGGGTATGCTTCCCAAAAATCGCCTTGGACGCCAACTGCTTGGTAATGTACGTATTTACGATGGAACCGAGCATCAGCACGAAGCTCAGAACCCTCGTAAAATTGATATCAACACCTTAAAGTAATTCGCCCTCTACATGGAACAAATTAATGCAATTGGTCGCCGTAAAGCAGCTGTAGCTCGCGTATACCTAAAGGAAGGTAACGGTAAGATCGTAGTTAACAAAAAGGCTTTCGAGAACTATTTCCCTAGCAAAATCCTTCAAATAATTGTTCGTCAACCACTCGAGAAACTCGATACAGTTGGCAAGTATGATATTTATTTGAACATAAGGGGGGGAGGTTTTAAAGGTCAAAGCGAAGCCGCTCGCCTAGCTATAACTCGTGCCCTTATTAAGATAAATCCTGAGGATAAGGCAATCCTCCGTAAGGCTGGTTTTGTAACGCGCGATCCACGCGTTGTAGAAAGGAAGAAACCCGGTCGCCCCAAAGCTCGCAAGAGATTCCAGTTCAGCAAGCGTTAATCCTATACAAATACCCTTTGTCCAAAGGTAATTCGCTTACATCACGGTGTTTACCCGTCTCGTGAAATAGGTTGGATGGATTAAGCTAAATAGGTTGCTTGTAAGAAGAGCGATAATCCTCGAAATTAAAAATACAACACCTACTTTCTCTCTACCAAACTATTGAAAGACCTGTGGTCAAGAAATAAGAATAACCATTCATTCAAAACAAGAAAGTAAACTAAAAGCTAATATGGCATACATAACATACGAACAACTCCTAAAGGCTGGCGCACACTTTGGTCATCAGCCACGCAAATGGAACCCAGCCATGGCTCCTTATATCTTCATGGAGCGTAATAACACCCATATTATTGATCTCCATAAGACAGTTGCCAAGATAGAAGAAGCCTCTGAAGTGATAAAAAATATTGCAGCTAGCGGAAAGAAAATACTTTTTGTTGCTACAAAAAAACAAGTACGCGAGCCAGTTGAAAGGCTTGCTGCAACGGTAGATATGCCTTATGTTACCGAGAGATGGCCAGGAGGTATGCTTACAAACTTCCCAACCATTCGAAAGGCGGTTAAGAAGATGATCCAAATCGACAAAATGAAGAAAGATGGCACCTTCGATAACCTCAATAAACGCGAAAAACTTCAAATTGAACGTCAGTGTGCAAAACTTGAAAAGAACTTAGGCTCAATTAAGGACATGAATCGTTTGCCCGCAGCCTTATTTATTGTTGACGTTTTAACCGAAAATATTGCAGTTAAGGAAGCTACCCGCTTGGGGATACCCATTTTTGCGATTGTAGATACAAACGCAAACCCCAAACCAATTGACTATGTTATCCCAGCAAACGACGACTCGGTTGACACAGTGGAAGCTATTGTTGGAGCCATGTGCGCAGCAATTAATGAAGGGTTGATAGAATACAAAGCAACCGCTCCTGAAGAAACATTGAGCCAAACCGAAACTGAAACAAAGGAAACGACTTCGCGTTCGGGAAGAAAAACTCGTACGGGTGCACGCCGAGAACGTGTAAAAGACGTAGAAATTGATGCTCAAACAGCAAAAGCTGTTGCTCAGGAACAAGAAGAACCTGGAGCAGAGAGTGCTCTCGAAGAAGATGTTAAAGAATAATCGTTCTTACGGTAGCCTTCGATAACATGCAACAGAAACATAAGAATAGTTTTTAGAAAACATGGCAATTACAATTCAAGATATCGCAAAGCTCCGCAAGATGACAGGTGCGGGGCTTACCGACTGCAAAAACGCACTTAACGAAACGAATGGAGACTTCGATAAAGCTATCGAAATAATTCGTAAGAAAGGGCAAGCTGTGGCCGCTAAACGTAGCGATCGTGAAGCGCGTCAGGGTTGCGTACTTGCAGCACATCAACCTGGTTTTGCTGCTGTTGTTTCGCTACAGTGCGAAACCGACTTCGTAGCAAAAAACGAAGGGCACATAAAGCTTACACAAGATATTCTTGCTATGGCTATGGCTAAGCAACCATCCAGTAAAGAAGAGCTTTTGGCACTTCCACTAAATGATGGACGTTCCATTCAGGATCACATTACCGATAGAATTGGTTCCACAGGAGAAAAAATGGAGCTTGGTAACTATGAATTTGTTCAGGCTGAATTTACCTCTAGCTACATTCACCCAGGGAACATGTTAGGCGTGGTAGTTTCGTTTAACGAACAAGTAGACGACCGTATGGCACGTAACGTTGCAATGCAAATTGCATCGATGAACCCAGTAGCCGTGAGTGAGGATAAAGTTCCACAAAACATCATTGATGAAGAACTGAAAATTGCTCGCGAAAAAGCTCAGGAACAAGGAAAGCCAGAAAATATTCTCGACCGTATTGCCCAAGGTGCACTTGAAAAATATTTCAAAGAAAATACACTTCTCAAGCAAGCCTTAATTATGGATAACAAAAAGGATGTTGCAACATACCTTAAGGAAGGAAGTGCTTCACTAACCGTAGTAGACTTTAAACGAGTTAACCTCAACGAAGAATAAACAACTTTTCAAAACTCATACTTTTAAGGTTCCCCCCGTAAAGGCTAAATCCTTTTACGGGGGGCTTTGCATTGTAAAACATCAAATAATTATTGTTCCTCAATAAAAAGAGATCCTTGCACAGTTTACTCTAGCATTGCAATCTCACAGTATTCAAAAGCCGTCACGTTGCTTCAAAGCATCAACTGTAGGTCCTTTTTCACGATAACGCTGGTAAAGGATTTCTGCGTCCTCAGTATCACCTTTTTCCAATATATTCTTCCTAAAGCGACTTGCAGTTTCAGCATCGAATACACCACGTTCTTTAAAACAAGAAAAGGCGTCGCACGAAAGCACTTCACTCCATTTATATCCATAGTAACCCGCAGCGTAACCACCATTAAAAAGGTGCGAAAACGATGCACTCATTAAACACCCCTTAGGTAAAGAGCCAAAAGCCGAGGCTTTTTCAAAAGCTTCGCTTTCGATTTGCTCTAAACTATCAGTATCACCAAGAGGGATGTTTCTGCTATGCCACATCATATCCAAAAATCCAAAAGCCAGTTGACGTTGCGTATCATACCCCGTTCGATAACGCGAACTTTGGATAAACTTTTCCAGCAAGTTGGCGGGGATAGGCTCGTCTGTTTTATAATGTCGTGCAAAGCCATTTAGGAATTCAGGTTCGGTTAACCAGTTCTCGTTAATTTGACTAGGCAACTCAACAAAGTCGTGGGTTACATTTGTACCACTTAACGATTCGAAGCGAGCCTGTGAAAGCAAACCATGTAATGCATGACCAAATTCGTGCAAAAAGGTATGCACTTCACTGGGTAAAAGTAACGCCTCCTCGCCATCACGTGGACGAGAAAAGTTCATCACTAGTAGAATATGGGGGCGCTTTTTAGCACTTTGTTCACGAAGGTTATTCATCCATGCTCCACTTCTTTTTCCCTCGCGAGGGAAAAAGTCGAGATAAAGCAGTCCAATATATCCTTTTTCTGTATTATCATCAACACGATAAACTTTTACCTCATCGTTGTACGTTGAAATATCATACTGAGGAGTAAATGACAGTCCGTACAAACGCTCAGCAAGTCCTAATACGCCTTTTATAGTGCTTGTAAGAGGGAAGTATGGCTGTAACTCCTTTTCTGAAAAACTATAACACTTGTCGCATAGTTTTTCAAAGTAATAGTTCACATCCCAAGGGTTAAGCTTGTCTCCTTTTATCTGTTCTAGTTCAGCTAGCTCAGCTGTTGCTTTACATCTTGAAGCTTGCTGAAGGTCATTAAGTAAATTCCACACCTTTTCGGGTGTGTTTAGCATTTTAGTAGCTAATACATACTCGGCATAACTATTAAACCCTAAAAGCTTTGCCTTTTTCAATCTCAAGTTTACAATACGGCGGATTAAGTACTCGTTGTTGTACACGTCATTACTGTAAGCAACCCTCATTTTAGCCAAATAAAATTTCTTTCTTAATTCAGCTCCGTGGGCATATTTCATAATTGCTACATACTCGGGGGCATCGAGTGTAAACAAATACCCATCTAAACCTCGCTCAGCCATTGCACGCTTTTGGGCAAATTCTAACACACCTTGTGGAATATTACGTAGCTCTTCACTTTGGCTTATTGGAATATAATACCTATACTGCTTTTGACTCTTAAGCATATTATTGCCAAAGGTAAGTGTGGCTAAGCTAAGGGCACTATTTGTTTCTCGCAATAACTGTTTCTTGTCTTCATTTAATAAACCTCCGTTGCGAGTAAAACTTTCGTACTGGCGAAAAAGCAATCGATGTTCTTCTGTCGAAAGAGAAAGTGCTTCCTTATCATTATACAGTTTTTTTATTCGATTAAACATGGGTACTGAAAGCAAAATGTCATTTGAAAGTTGCGATAACTTGGGAGCTATTTCTTCTGCAATTTCCATCAAGGTATCACTACCATTAGCACTTAGTAAATTGTAAAAAGCACCAAGCAGAGCATTTAGTTCACTTCCAGACTCTTCAAGTGCAAGCGAAGTATTATTAAATGTAGGTTCATTTGGGTTGGCTACAATCTCTTCAATAGTTATTCGCTGTTGTTCAATAGCAACATCTATAAGTTCGCGAAAGTCGCTATCTTCAATACAATCAAAAGGGTATGCTTCAAAAGGCGTTTGTGGCGAAACAAAACGCTTATAAAGTTTTTCTAAGTTATCCATAATATAAGGCTCATTTTAATATTCCCCAAAGTTACAACATTCGCATTGGTAACATGGGGTTATTTCTAGAAAGGATATAACACGATTGAAACAGAAATACGAACAATGCGAGCTATTACTGAAATGAAGTAGAGTCTGGAATATTATCAATTACAAAGGCTAATAAAGGCATTTTTGCAAACTCAACATTACAAACAAACACAATAATTGGCAATAAAAGTAGCTTGCACCTTACTATTAAGCTGTTATAAGCATTTAAATTGATACTTTTGTACCTAGTAATTAACTAGAAGTTCCCAAAAACGAAATTTTATCGTAACCAAACATGGGAACAATCCTCGTAAAGAGAAATGATAAAAGCATTCGACTATATTGTTGTAGGAGGTGGTTTAAGTGGCCTATACACTGCTTACAACTTAGCTAAACAAGGGGAAGTTGCCCTTGTTGCACGCGATCAACTTGAGGATAGCAACTCCTACTTTGCTCAAGGAGGTATGGCCGCCGTAACCGACAAAACCGATACTCCCAAAGATCACTTCGATGACACTATTGAAGCAGGGCGAGGACTTTGTATACCCAGTGCCGTAAAAGTACTGGTTGAAGAGGCTCCCAAAAGGGTAAATGAACTTATTGCTATGGGGATGCGATTCGATGCCATAAATGGAAATATTACTTTGGGTTTGGAAGGTGGGCACCACCATCACCGTATACTACATGCGGGGGGTGATGCTACGGGGCGGTTAGTAACATCGTTTATGATCGATGTGGTGCGTAAAATACCAAACATCACCATTTTTGATCATCACTTACTTACCGACTTGAAAATTAACGATGGTGTGTGTCAGGGAATAACTACTTACGACACAATGCAACACCTAGTGGAGAATTTTTATGCTAAGGCAACTGTACTTGCAACAGGTGGAACAGCGGCACTATATAGTTCTACAACAAATCCCCCAACAGCCTTGGGTGATGGAATAGCCTTAGCTCTTACTTATGGAGTACAAGTCCGCGACCTTGAGTTCATCCAGTTTCATCCTACGGCACTTTCCCTTGAAGGGGTTCCTCCTTTTCTTATTAGCGAAGCTGTTCGAGGTGAAGGTGCACAGCTGTATAACACTTCGGGGAAACGCTTTATGCTTGACAAGCATCCCATGGCCGAACTTGCACCTCGTGATGTTGTAGCACGTTCTATTTTTGAGGAAATACAGCATAGCAATGCTCCCTATGTTTATTTATCGCTAAGCCATTTACCTGGCAAAGCTCTTCGGGAACGATTCCCAACAATTGCCAAACACTGCGATAATCTTGAAATCGACTTTACCGATAAAATACCTGTTGCACCTGCTGCCCATTATACCGTTGGAGGAATAGCTACCGACCTGAATGGAAAAACCACCATAAATAACCTTTTTGCCGTTGGCGAAATTGCCTCTACAGGTACCATGGGCGCAAACCGCTTAGCGTCGAACTCGCTTATTGAGTGCTTGGTTATGGGCTACCGTATAGCCTATTTTATTCACAATAATAGCCATTTACTTTCTCCTATTCACTTACCAGCGTCAACAAATGATCTACAGCACAGTAACGCAACACCAACTGAACATTCCACACCTTGGAATAATCTTGCTAGTACAACTATTCAAAAAAAACTGGGTGATTTAATGATGCGCGAGGTTGGTATTGTACGAAATTACAACTCGCTTAACCGTGCTATAGAAGGAATTGAAAGCCTTAAAAAGGAACTCATAAACAGTAGCAAGGAATACAACTATTTTACAACTAAGGCATTAATGAATCGGCTTAATATGGCTAGATGGATTACCAAAGCAGCCTTGGAACGTACCGAAAGCCGAGGAGTTCATTTTAGGGACGATTACCCCACTCCATTGCCTAACGAACAAGCTTATCATACTATAATAGAAAAGGAAAAACTAAAACACGAGTTGATAGGTAAAACAAACTAATAGTAATAAAAATCATGACTTTCTCTCAAATCTATCTTTCTGCATCGCAACTCGATAGCGTTGATAAAATAATAAATCTTGCCTTGGCCGAAGATACTGCAGAAGGCGATATTTCAACTGACGTGTTAAACATCGAAACGAACGAAGCCATAGCCACCATAACCTCCAAAGCCGGTGGAATTATTTCGGGCATAGCCATTGCAAATATTGTGGTTTATAAGGTAGCTGGTAGCC
>JASBZJ010000090.1 GCA_029983495.1 Porphyromonas sp. | reverse complement strand
AGTTATAATGCCTCCCCCATAGTATTAAACTTGCAAGGAATCGTAAAAAAGAGGGCTTACCGCAAGCAACCTGCCTTTGAGATATCAATGCGTGCAGTTACAAACCTGCAAGCTATCGACCTTGATGCGGTATATAACCAGGCTGGAAATACCTTACATAAAGTAGGCTTAGTTGCTTTTCGGAACGCAAACGGTTACGGTATGAGCTTAAAACCCGATACCCTATTTGTTATGGGTAATAAGTTGCTTCCCAACCCAGGTAATGCTGTATTCTATTTCGATAAGCAAAAGTCGATAAAGGCATCCTTACTCCTTACAACAGAAGATAAGGGCGAAATTGAACTGAAAAGTATTGAGGAAGAAGGCGCAGAGGGCGATAGGTTAAACCTTTTAGTTCGTAGGCTTGAGCTAGAAAAACTTAATGGACTTGCAGGAATGGAAAAGCTTGCTGGCTCACTTTTTGCCGATGTAATGTTGGAAGAGGATCTATCAACGAGTAAAACCCGTCTTACAGGTGACCTTTCGGTAACCGACTTTACTTACGACAACTCGCGTTTAGGGCATGTTAGTACTGCCCTATTCTACGAACCTATTGATAAGCATACTCATTATGTTAATGCGCAAATAAGCCATAATGGCGACCTAACATTTATTCTCGACGGCAAGTATAACACGGCAAAAACAGATTCGCCAATAGACGCAGATATTGAAATAACCAGTTTCCCACTGATGCTTGTTGCTCCCTTTGTTGGGAAAGATAATGTGCGGCTAACAGGTTTTATTGATGGAAAGCTTGCTGTTGGTGGTAATCCTAAAGCACTTGCTTTAGATGGTAATATTGAACCCGATGCCGTGTTTATTTTACTACCTGCTTTAGGCGAAATCTTTGCTGTTGAATCGAAACCGATTCGATTTAAGGGGAATCAACTATTCCTCGACGACTTTAAACTAAGATCAGCGTCGAAGCAAACACCCATTACAGTTACAGGATCGTTCAACCTTTTTGATCCACAAGCTATGGTTGCTGATTTGCGAATTAAAGGCGATGAAGTAGCAATTATTGACAATAAACGACAGCGAGGGCAAATACTTTATGGCAAGGTTATAATTTCGCCAAACTTAACGATTCGTGGTAAAGTTACGAGTCCTCGTATTCGTGGAAATATTAATTTATTAGGGGGGACTAATGCTACTTATGTTTATACGGGAACAAAACTTTCCGAACGGAACAATATGGCTGGGGTAGTGGTATTTAAGGATTTTGCGGATACATTATTTGTTCCTCGCGACCCACAGATACTCCCAACCTTTAGTGCTGCCGATATAGCAGTTAATGTGCATGTAGACCCCGCTGTAAGGCTTGGGGTGGATCTTGGGCAAGGTCATCAGGATTATGTTATTGTACAAGGTGGTGGCGACTTGCGCTTATCGATACCTCCCTTTAGCGAAATGAGTTTACTTGGTAATTATGCTTTTTCTGGAGGAGGAACTGTACGTTACAACTTCCCCGTTGTAGGACGGAAAACCTTCGAAATTGACCCCAATAGTAAGGTGGCTTGGAATGGAGCAATAGACAAGCCTTCCGTAAACTTTAAGGCCATAAATCGTGTTCGAGCCGAAGTGATTGAAAATAAGCAAAGTCGAAAAGTTGATTTCGATGTGCTTATTTACGCTAAAGAAACCGATTCAGGATACGAAATAGCATTCGATTTAGAAGCTCCTAACGATCTTTCCCTGCAAAATCAACTTGCAGCAATGAGCGATGAAGAACGTAGTAAACAAGCTGTTGCCATGATGGTGAGTGGAGCTTTCTTAGCGAGCGAGGCTTCGCAGGCAAACATGCAAAAAATTCTCAGCAATATGGCCATTAGCGAGCTTAATAACCTTACGGGTAAAATACTCGATGGAACCGACTTTAATGTGGGTATGGAGTTACACGATGGCTCGGAGGCAGGTTCGGTTTACACGGACTATACCTACAGTTTTACTAAACGCTTCTATAACGACCGTATACGAGTTGTATTTGGAGGAAGGGTAGCTGCAGGCAACTTGCCAACTAATTATGAACAAACATTTATTGATAACGTTACACTCGAGTATCGACTCGATAAAATGGGGTCGCAGTATGTTACTCTATTCCATAAGCGAAACAACGATAATCTATTTGAAGGGCTAGTTACAGAAACAGGAGTTAGCTATATCGTTCGTAAGAAGCTTTTCAAACTGAACGATTTGTTCCGAAAAGTTGCCGAACAGCAACACGTTGAGGACGATTCTATCCCTGTGCCCCTAAGGTCTGATTCCGCGAAGCAGGTTGTAAACACGAAAAAAGATAAAGCTGAAGTTAAACAACAATGAGACTAACCGCACTTTTTTCGGCCTTTATAGTGGCCTTACTAGTTGTAGCTTGTTCCACAACGAAAAGTATACCCGATGGCGAACAGTTGTATATTGGTATCGCTAAAACCAAAATATATAACAACGACAAGAGCAACCAAGGCCAGCGTGCACTTTCGTCTGCCGAAAAGGTTATTAACGAACCTCCAAATAATTCACTTTTTGGAAGTGCACGTTACCGCTTATGGCCTCCTATTGGTCTATACGTGTATAACCGTTATGTAAATGATAGCACACGTTTGGGTAAGAAAATTTACGATATGTTCGCCACAGAACCAAAGTTTATTTCTACAGTAAACCCATCGTTGCGCGCTACTATAGCAACAAACATTCTTAAGGAGCATGGTTACTTTAGAGCCCTTGTAACTGATAGTATTGAAACTATGGCAAATAATCCTAAAGAAGCTAGGGTTCATTATACTATTGATATGGATAAACCCTTTGCCCTTGATAGTATTACATACTTAAAACCTATTGCCATGACTGATACTACAACCTTAGTTCATGAAGAAATTTCGGAAATGAAAAAGGGTAAACAGTTTATGCTTGAATATCTTATTAAAGATAGGTTCAATATAAGCGACATTCTTCGTAATAATGGCTTCTATTACTTCAAGCCCGATTATATATACTACGAGGCTGATACCGTTCAGCAGGATTATAAAGTACAGGTTCGGACGAAAATAAAAGAAGGTATTCCACAATATGCATTAAAACCTTGGAAGATAAGGAATGTGGTTTTTACGGTTGATGGTAACGCCTATCGTAAAAAAAACGACAGTATAAGCGTTAATGGTGTACGAATTCGTTACGATGGAAAGCATCCTGCTGTTCGTTCGAGTGTTTTAGCTAGGCGTATAAGCCTAAAACCAGGCGATTATTATACTCAGGAACGGGAAAGGATTATGCGCATATCCTTATCGCGCTTAGGAGCTTTTGCGTATACCGACTTTCAGTTCCGCCCTGTGGATTCGCTTTCGCAGTTACTTGATTTATATATTAACAGCACCCTCGACCGCCCTTGGGATACTACTTTCGAAGGAAATTTTAAAGTAAAAAGCAATAACTACATAGGACCAGGTGCAAGGTTGGCTTTAAGTCGAAGAAATGCCTTCCGAGGAGGAGAAACACTTTCGGCTGGTGTGTACGGAAGTTACGAATGGCAAACTGGTAAAAATGCCTTTGGTAAATCAAGTTTGTTAAATAGCTACCTTTTAGGTGCCGATGTAAATCTTTCAGCGCCCTCGATATTTCTTCCTTATGTTGATGCCACTGCTTTACCATTTCCAACTACTACTGATATAAACCTGCGAGCCTCGTTGCTAAACCGAGCAAAGTATTATAGGATGTTTTCGGTAGGAGCCTCGATGATATATACCTTTATTGTAAGTGATCAACACCGTCATGAGGTTACTCCCATAAGTTTACAGTTTAACCTGCTCGATAAGGGAACCGAAAATTTCAAAAACATTGTTGAGGAAAACCCCGTTTTAGGACTCAGCCTTCGTAGCCAATTTATTCCACAATTGGGGTATACCTATACTTACGATAACACTTTCGACAATAGGGGTAAGCATCATGTTTGGATGGAGTACTCGTTTTCGGAAGCTGGTAATCTTATAAATGGACTTTATTCCATTAAGGAACCATATAATAAAACCAAAAAGTTTTTTGGGGTACCTTTTGCGCAGTTTGTAAAAGCTACTGCCGATTTGCATTACACCTATACTATAAATCGTAACCAAGCTGTGGCTCTTCGCTTTGCAACAGGAGCTATTTATAGTTATGGTAATATGACTATTGCCCCCTATAGCGAGCAGTTTTATGTAGGTGGAGCAAATAGCATACGAGCCTTTACTGTTCGAAGTGTGGGCCCAGGTGGGTATATACCCCGCGACAGCCGTTATGCTTTTATTGACCAAGTAGGTGAATTTAAACTCGAAGCCAACGCCGAATGGAGAATGCAACTTTTTGGCAAATTATATGGAGCAATGTTTTTGGATGCGGGTAATGTATGGCTTATACGCCCTGATGAGTATCGCCCTAAAGGTTCATTAATGGAACTTAGCTCAGCAAAAGAGTTTTTCGATCAAATAGCTTTGGGTACAGGAGTGGGGATCCGTTACGATTTAGAGTTCTTTGTTATTCGTTTTGATGTGGGCTTCGGGTTACACTTGCCTTACCATTCATCGCGTCAAGGATATTATAACATACCTAGGTTTAAGGATGCCATTGGTTACCATATTGCTATTGGGTATCCGTTCTAAAAGAACTCAGAACGGCTCGGTGTTAGGCATTGCATTGCTCGTATTTTTAGTTTTTCATTTTATCGATAGCAACGTTCGCTGTAACAGCATAAAGCCTAGCAAGGCAGAATGATTTTTAGTACCTTTGCTATGGCTCTTTGCATGTAATACTGTTGTGTAGAGATATTGTAAAAGGATTATGTTTGCTGTAGCCTTATTACTTTGCACAATCCATGTACATTGGATAAGGAGGCAGTTTACTTTGTAGAAAGGAATTATTTATGGATTATAAAACTAACGACAAACTTGTGATAATAGGAGCAGCTGGTATGATAGGTTCGAATATGGCTCAAACAGCTGCTATGATGCGTCTTACGCCTAATTTATGTTTATACGACCCCTTTGAGCAAGGGTTGGAAGGCGTTGCTGAAGAAATTCGCCACTGTGCCTTTGACGGACTCAACCTTACTTTTACAAGTAACATCGAAACCGCTCTTCATGGGGCAAAATATATTGTTTCGAGTGGTGGTGCTCCTCGTAAGGATGGTATGACTCGCGAGGATTTATTGCAAGGTAATGCTAAAATTGCTGCTGAGCTTGGTGATAACATCAAAAAGTACTGCCCCGATGTTAAGCACGTTGTTATAATATTTAACCCTGCTGATGTTACGGGCTTGGTTACCCTTATTCATTCAGGCTTGAAACCTTCGCAAGTTACTACCCTTGCAGCTCTTGACACTACTCGTTTGCAAAGTGAATTAGCAAAGCATTTTTGTGTTGAACAGAGCCAAGTTACAGGTTGTCGCACTTATGGCGGTCATGGTGAACAGATGGCTGTTTTTGCTTCAACCGCAAAAGTTGATGGCACGCCTTTGTGCGAGCTTATTGGTTCGCCTAAACTTTCGGTTGAAGAATGGAATAACCTTCGCCAACGGGTTGTAAAAGGAGGAGCAAATATTATAAAGTTACGTGGTCGTAGTAGCTTCCAAAGCCCTGCATATGTTTCGATCGAAATGATTGCAGCTGCTATGGGGGCTGAACCTTTTACTAAGCCAGTTGGTTGTTATATCAATAACGATAAGTATAACAACGTAATGATGGCTTACGAAACGCACTTAGATAAGGAAGGCGTTCATACCACCGATGTTAAGGGGACTACTGAAGAAATGGCTGAATTAGATAAGAGCTACGAACACCTTAAGACTATGCGCGACCAAATTATTGGTATGGGTATTATTCCCCCCGTTGAATCGTGGAAAGAATTAAACCCAAACTTATAAAGCCTTAGATAGATATTATTGCTTCTATGCAACGCCTCATCGCATACTTACAGAACCTCATTGCCATACACGATTGTGTAATTATACCCTCGTTTGGAGCAATAATTAAAGAGTCGGTGCCACCTTTCTATAACGAAAGCGAACGTGTTTGCTACCCAGGTCGAGACCGCTTCTACTTTAGACCAGAAATTACCGAACGTGATGGTTTACTCGATGCTACATTTTCGTATAGTTATGGAATGAGTTTACGCCGAGCTCGAATAATGGTCGATAAGGAAGTCGAGCAACTTAAGGATGTTTTGTACTCCGTGGGGCGTGTTCAGATGGGAGCCTTAGGCGAATTTTCCACGCAGAACGATGGAAAAATACTGTTTACCCCTAGTATAAACTTACCTAGTTTAGGATCGGGTAACTTTTATGGTTTGCTGGCATGTCCATTACCTGGGCTTAAGGTTGATTATAGTGCTATATACGAACCTATACCACATCCCCAAGCAAAGGTTATTCCATTTTCCAACATTGTTAAGCCTTTACCAAAAAATCGGTACTTTCATTTTCGTATTCATAAGGGGCTTGCTTCGGGTATCGCTGCAGGTGTTTTAGCTATTGTGCTTGCTGTGTCGGTTCCGTCAACGAATTCGTTAAACAAGCCTTATACAGCAGGTTTTACACAGGTAGGACCTTTTGCCGAAGTATCCAATAAAGCTCCTGAAGGATACGATACTCCCTCAAGTAATGTCTCCGTAAGCCCCAACGAAAATACAGTGGTACCACAAGTCGAGATTGAGCATAACGTTGAGTACTTTGTGGTGGTTGCGAGTTTCCGTACAAAGCAAGCGGTAGAACGGTATATTGCAAGCTTGCCTAAACAAAACCCACTTGGAGAAAATATTAAATACCTTCGTTATAAGGAGCGTTACTTAGCATATGCATATGCTACAGAGGCGAAGGACGAGGCAGAACAAAAGGCTCGCGAATTAAGGAGCAACTTTAGCGAACATTCTTCGGCTTGGGTATTACATCAGCAACCCTCTGAGTAGTTTTTATGATGTGATGCCTCAGCCTATTACACCAGCTTTCTTGAAGAACTTTATCAAAGCCGAAGCATTTCGCCTCGGCTTTGTTGCATGTGGAGTAAGTTCTGCTGAACCTGTTCCTGTAACTATCCGAAATAAGTTTAATAAACAGCTGATGACTGGGGGAGTAGGCGATATGAGCTACTTGTTACGTAACGAAGATGTACGCTTTAACCCTAGTAAATTACTAGAAGGAGCCAAATGTATAATTGTTTTAGCTTTTAATTATTATCCCCCTGTTAAACAAAATAGTTCCGTGCCTCAAGTAGCTTTTTATGCTTACGGAAAAGATTATCATCGTATACTAAAAGATAAGTTGTTTCAGTTGCTTGAAAAGATTAGGGCTCTTAATCTACAGCCCTTTAAGGCTCGTCCTTTTGTCGATTCTGCTCCCTTAATGGAACGATATTGGGCTCAGAAGGCTGGTATTGGTAAACAGGGGCGGAATGGACTCATTATTGTACCAGGGTATGGGTCGTTTTGCTTTCTTAGTGAAATTGTTACAACTCTTGAATTACCACCCGATGAGGCAACTTTTGGATCGCCTTGCGGAAAATGTTCGCGTTGTATTGAAATGTGTCCAGCCAAAGCAATACAAATGGATGGCACTTTCCTTGCTACGCAATGTTTATCGTACCAAACAATTGAACACAAGGGGGAAATAACCGATGCGGTAAAAAAAACTATGGATAAATGCCTTTTTGGTTGTGATATTTGCCAAACGGTTTGCCCACATAACCAGCGTAATACCCCCCATCACGAGGATGCTTTTCTGTTACCTGAGTGGTTAAGGAATATGCCTCGAGAGGATTGGGAAAGGCTTTCTCCCGAAATGTTTGAAAAACTATTCAGAGGCTCAGCAATTTTACGAGCAGGTTACGAAGGAATTCAGCGTAACTTGGAAGCGTTAACTGAGTTCGACGATGAGTAACTCTGTTTATTTGAGATCTTTTGAACAATAAGAAGTAGGCGTTCGGCCTCTTCACCTTGGGGGCTATAGTAGAGTAAATTTGTTGGAATTTCGAGAAAGTATATGCCCCTCTTCTTCCCCCAGAGCTTCATTTTTTGAGGCTCTGGGGGATTTTTTCGCTTAACTTTTATATTGGTGCATAATTATCAATGAAATGCGATATTACTTTTATCCCAAGGGGCATTCGTATAGACTTTATACCCATATTTTACGAATGGTGTTACCGACACGGACAATAT
>JASBZJ010000089.1 GCA_029983495.1 Porphyromonas sp. | reverse complement strand
CGAATCGCCAGGGATGCGCAAGTATTTAGCAGAGCTTAAACCCGACCGCTTTGAGGATCTTATTGCTATGAATGCCCTTTATCGACCAGGTCCGATGGAATATATACCCGATTATATTGCACGTAGACATGGACGCACACCCGTAACATACGACCTCCCCGAAATGGAAGAAGTTCTTAAGGAGACTTACGGAATTACCGTTTACCAAGAGCAGGTGATGTTGCTTTCGCGCATACTGGCAAACTTTACACGAGGCGAAAGCGATACCCTACGCAAAGCCATGGGGAAGAAAAAACTCGACCTATTAAAACCCCTTGAAAGTAAGTTTTTCGAAGAAGGACAAAAAAATGGGCATCCGAAGGAAACCCTACAAAAAATTTGGGAGGACTGGATAAAGTTCGCCAAATATGCGTTCAACAAAAGCCATGCAGCATGCTATGCCTGGGTATCGTACCAAACAGCATACCTAAAAGCACATTACCCCAGCGAGTTTATGGCGGGGAACCTTAGTTGTATGCTTTCGAAGGCCGATGAAGTTGCAAAGTTTATGGAAGAATGTCGCGATATGGGTATAAATGTTCTTCCTCCTGATGTAAACGAATCGCAAAAAAAATTCTCAGTAAACAAAAATGGCGATATACGATTTGGACTTGGAGCTATAAAAGGTGTTAGCTCGGCGGGGATGGATGCCATTATTGGTGAACGTGAACAGAATGGGGTCTTTGCTGTTATTGCAAGACTTCCACAGGGTGCCATTAACAAAAAATCGATGGAAGCACTTGTGCTTTCGGGGGCATTAGATGGTTTTGGCATTCCTCGCGAAGATTATTTTATGCTACCCAAAAGTGGACTAGAAGAAGATTTTATTACCGCCCTTTTACTGTACAATAAACGCATGCAGAATGAAGGTAAAAACACTATGCAAAATTCCCTTTTTGGGGATTCGGAAGAAGTACAGATCGATAAACCTATCTCTACAAAAGGCGAACCTTGGAGTGCTTTAAAACGACTAAAATACGAAAAGGAGCTTATTGGTCTGTATTTAAGTGGTACCCCCCTAGACCCTTATGCATTGCAATTACGTTTTTTATGCAACAAGCAAGTAACAGACCTAAACGATCTTGCCCCCCTTCTAGGTAGCCAAATAACTTTTGCTGGTATGGTTACAAAAGTATTCCATGGACGAACTCGAAACGATCGACCATATGGACGACTAACCATAGAGGACTTTTCGGGGGCTTATGAAATGGCTCTTTTTGGTCAACAGTACCTCGATTTTTCGAATTTCCTACAGGAAGAACTATTCCTACACTTTACCGCCAGTGTTGAACGTAAAAACTATGGTGACAAAGCCCCTGAAATAAAGATCCAGAAAATTACCCTTCTAAGTGATATTCTCGACCAGATAAAAGAGGTTTCGATTGACTTGGTTGTGGAGGATCTATCAGACGAACTTGTTACGCAACTTCTTCAACAAATCAACCACAACAAAGGAACCTGCAATTTGGTATGTCAATTCAAATCGCGAAATTCAGTACATTACTCGCGCCAAACACCTCGAAAGGCAAAAATAGCCCCAGGAGCGTGGCTTACGAAATTGAGCAATAAATATTATCTATCATTAAAAGTCAAATAATTAATTACCTTTGCAATGGAGCTTAGGAAAAAGGTACTCCTAACGATAACGGAAAAGAAGAAAAACAACCTGAACAAGTAAACCTTTAATAGAGAAATAGAATTATGGCAATGCAGATAACCGACGCATCGTACGATGCAATCATGGCTGAAGGAAAACCAGTTATCATCGACTTTTGGGCTACATGGTGTGGTCCATGTCAAATGGTCGGTCCAATTATCGACGAAATCGCTGAAGAATATAATGGTCGTATCATTGTAGGTAAAATCGATGTAGACGCAAACCAAGATATTCCTCTCCGATTTGGTGTACGCAACATACCAACAATACTCTTCTTTAACAAAGAAGGTGAAGTTGTAAAAAAACTTGTTGGAGCACAAAACAAAGCTACCCTTAAAGAAGAAGCTGAAAAGCTACTGTAAGAAAAAAA
The DNA here is from genome assembly GCA_029983495.1 of Porphyromonas sp. GTDB lineage: Bacteria > Bacteroidota > Bacteroidia > Bacteroidales > Porphyromonadaceae > Porphyromonas. The sequence continues at coordinate 6,314 of JASBZJ010000089.1, read as the reverse complement.
CAACTGTACAAAAAGCACAAACAGTTCTTTTCATAGAACGTCTTTTTTTTATTTTTTCCTCTCCGAAAATCCTATTTCGGAGAGGTTTTTTATTGTTATCAAGACTGCTTTGACTGATCATAATTATGGAAGTACAGCGTACTACTGATAGTAAAATCAAGAATAGAGAATTATAGCAATTAGGAAGACACGCATTGATACACCATTTTTTTTGAAGTTTTTACCGATAAAAGACGCCCAATACTAAAATGTTTCAGACCAAAAACACCGTAAAATATTCTTGAATGAGAATTGCTCCATATTATTTTTATATCTTTGCACAAAGATAACTCATACGACGAAGTTAATATTATTACATTATGAAGATTAGGTTTTTTTTCACAGGGTTTATGCCCTTTATTGTTTTAGTTCTCTTTGCTGTAAGTTGTGGTAGCGAACCACGGAAGGTTAGTCCGCAAGCAGATGCTGTGTCCCTAGAAAATACTAACACTGTTTTTCAAGGAACGCATATCCCTAAAAATGTAGCTGCTCAACAAGCTTTACAACTTCGCAAAATGCTGTGGAACAGCACCCTTAGGAACGAGAATATTGTTGTTGAAAGTATTGAGTCGCTTGCAGAACTTACAGGTTTACGCTCTAACGGTGATGCTGATACAATTCCGTCACTTTACGTAGTTAACTTTGCCAACAGCAACGGTTATGCGATAATATCGGATGACATTAGGATGCAACCAGTTTGGGCGATAGCCGAGCATGGGAACCTTGATTTAAATGATAAGCTTGAGTCGACTGATGGCGGGTTTATTTTGAATCAAATTGCAACGACCTTTTCATTAGCTGAAAATGGATTGGTTGATCATTTTGATATAGATGGAAATGGTCCTAAAAAACCTATTGACTTTGATCCCGATTACGATCCTATTGCAGAAGTTTCAAATTTGGTGTTTGGAGCGTGGGAACTTGCTCCTGAATCGCAAGATGGATGTATACTTCCAGTTGAGTGGGAGCAATCTTCAATCCCCTTTAATTTGTATACTAAGGATAAGTATAACTCAGATCATGCAGGCTGTGTAACAGCTGCTGTAGCTCAAATAATGGCTTACTACCAGCATCCTAAAAAGTATAATTGGAGTTTGATGTTAAAACATCATCCATATGGTCAACCATTAGAAAATTATCCTCCAGCTTATGCTGAAATAGGAAAGCTCTATTACGACTTAGGACAATCATTAAAGGTTAAGTACGGAGTAAATGCTAGTTCTGCCTTCGATGAAGATGTTCCTAGAACATTTAAAACATTCGGTTATGGAAGTCCAGGATACCTTACAAATTATAACATTGGAAATATTATTGGTCAGCTAACTGGAAAAAGAGGTCGAAGGAAACCTGTATATATAAGTGCTACAGACTCTGCAAAAGTTGAGGTATTATATCCTTTGTGGCGTACGCCAATAATTAAAGAGTATAAGAAAAGTGGACACGCTTTTGTTCTAGATGGCTATGCTCGTGCGAGACAACCCTTGTATTACATTCATAAGAATACAGGAGACACCTTAAAAACAAAATATTATGATCAGCCGTTATTTCATGCGAATCTTGGGTGGGCTCCTTGGTCTTCTTATAATGCTCCGAAGACTGTAACAAAGAATTTTAATGGTTATTATAATGTGTTTGTTTTTGATACAATGAAAGGTCCTAAGTTTCAACACAACAAGACAAAGAAGGAGGAGACTGTTTGGCGAGGAGAGTCAAGGGTATACCGTTATAACTTTCAAACAATAATGAACATCGAACCATAATAAACAATAGAATAAGATCATTATGAAAAAACACCTATTATTACTGTTGGGAGTGACTTTTTTACTCATGCCACTTGCTTGTAAGCATAAGCCCGATCATGTTGTAGGAGATTGTACAGTTTCCTACAGTTGCGTGGAGAGTTATTGCATATTCAATCGTATTGAAGCCCATTATTTAGATGCCATACCCGATGATTATGTACATATGCCTCATTATTTAAACTGCATTGCTATAGTCTGTGCAGGAGCTGACTCTCCAGTTTATAATATTTTTTTTCTAGGAGATAAAAAAAGTGAGGGGGCAAAAATGCATCGGATGATAGCCGAAGAGTACAATGACACATCCTATAATCGTTCTTTTTGCGAACCTGCACAAAATGCCGCAATTGCAAACCGCTTTAATTCGCTTGTATGCTATAAGATAGATCGCAACGGAGTAGAAACAGATATTTCGGATAAACTAACGTACATTGCGAAGAGTTTCATCCCATTTATCGAAAATGGTTATAAGGAAGAATCAAATGCTAAGCAGAAGTATGATACATTTAAATCGTTCGAAATTAAAAAGGTTCTAAGCAAAATAACGAGTAAAGATCTTGCTCTTATCGATTGCCATGGGTATTATGGTGGGCATATTTTATTACAACCCATTGCTCCATATAAGCTAGAAGGGCAATATAAGGTTGTGTTGAAGGAATATGATCGAGCAACGAAAAAGGAAAAAACACATGAAATGCTAGTAAAAATCTCGAAGTAGAAACTTCCACTAAAATACCTTGTAAGCACTGCATTTGAAGCCATTCAAGCTCGGTCGTATTTCTGTATACATACATAGACGAGCTTGAATGGTTTCTGCGATACTTCAATAGATAGGATTTCGTTTAAACCGAAGTACTACTTATATTTCGAGAACCAATTGAGTATACTATTAAGCTTTCGAAGCGAGGAAAGTTTACCTCCTAATGTGTAGCGCAGCTTTATATCAAACAAATTTGAGGCACGTAAAATACTTTTGTGGTTCGATAGTTGTTCAACACCACTACGACCGTGGTATCGCCCCATACCACTTTCACCTACTCCTCCAAACGGCAAATAGGGATGCGAAATTTGCATAATACTATCATTAATAGCAACCGTACCTGAGGTGGTATTATTAAGAATGTACTCGGTAAAGCATTTTGAGTTACTATATATGTATAGAGCAAGAGGTTTAGGATGGTGATTTACATACTCGATAGCTTCACGAGCATTGTTATATGTTATTATGGGGAAGATGGGTAGGAATAGTTCATCGGTTAGGAGTAAGCTATCGAGTGGTGGATTCAGTACAATTGTAGGCTGTATTTTCCCCTCTGATTTATCAATTTCCCCTCCATATATTACCTCACTGTGTTTGAATGCTTCCTCAATAAGTTCTAACTTTTCGGGTCGCTTTATTGCAAGCATTGATGATGTGCTAATTTCGGTCAATTGCTTTTGCAATGCTTTAATAAGTGCTGGTATAAAAACCTCGGTTTGATCCTTAGGTAGTAAAATATAATCGGGTGCAACACAAGTTTGCCCTGCATTTAACAGTTTTGCCCATGCCAGCCGGTTACAAGTTAGGGGTAGGTTATATGTTTTGTCGAGTATAACGGGGCTTTTACCTCCTAATTCAAGGGTAAGAGGGATTAAGTGTTCCCCTGCGTGTTTCGCAATTGTTCGTGCATAAGCTTCGCCTCCTGTGTAAAATATATGATCCCAACGAACCGAAAGAACTTCTTCGCTGTTGAAACGCTCGTTATCGAGTACAATAACATCCGTTTGTTGAAAGGTTTTATTTACGAGCATTTTAATAATGTTATACGTATGTGGGGCACTTGGCGAAAGCGAAAGAACAACTTTGTTCCCAGCCCCAATAGCCGCAATAAGTGGCAATATTGCAAGCTGGAAGGGATAGTTCCATGGCGAGTATATAAGCACTGTTCCTAAAGGCTCGAGTACGACCGTTGCTTTACTTCCGAAGTGCGTTAAAGCAGAATGTATCTTTTGGGGCTTCAGCCAGCGCCGTAGATGCTTTTGAAAAGAACGTAATTCGGTGTAGACGGGCATAATTTCGGTAAGGTACCCTTCGTAGGAGCTTTTGTATACATCTTTTTGCAGAGCCAAAAGTATTTCACCCTCGTTCTTTTGAATTTCGCTTTGCAATCTTCTTAAGTATCCCAATCGCTTTTTTAGGGGTATTCCTTGTACACCATCATCCGAATTCATGGAGCAAAGTAGGTCATTAACATTTCTCATAGGATTAATTTAAATTCTAATCATTGACCATCAATAAAGGGGCTTAAAAAGGTCCAATAATTACGTTATAAGTTATTTCCCTTTAGCACGAAGTACGGTACCCACAGTGTAGATAAGTATAGTAGCATCGAGGCGAAGTGACATGTTTTCGTAGTAAAGCCAATCGAAGCGTGAGCGTTCGACCATTTCTTCGATTGTAGATGCATACCCATAGCGAACCATTCCCCATGAGGTAATGCCAGGCAATACGTTATGCAATAAGTAGTAATAGGGGGCATATTCAACCAATTGATTGATATAATATTGCCGTTCGGGGCGTGGTCCAACAAAACTCATATCACCTTTAAGTACGTTGTAAAGCTGTGGAAGTTCGTCCAAGCGGTATCGTCTCATCCATCTGCCAGCAGGAGTAATACGGGGATCGCCATCAAATGAAAGTTTTGGTTCTGCAGTTTCGGCTCCAACGAACATAGTTCGAAATTTATAAATATAAAAAGGCTTCCCATGCTTTCCTATCCGTTGTTGTTTGAAGAAGATGGGTCCCTTCGAGCTTTTGTGAACAACAACCGATAAGACTAAAAAGAGTGGAGCAAGAAGTATAAGAGCTACAAGTGATGCTAAGCGATCGAAACACCATTTTACATTCTTGGCAAATTCGCTCATGTTTGTTTCGGTTACTTCAATCATCGGTAGCCCCCATAGAAGCGAGTTTGATAAGCGTGGTCGTGGCTGGGCTTGAGGAAGGCTTTCTACATCAAGAAATATGGAACAACCTAGTGGGTATAACTGATAGAGAAGATGTCCAATAGGGCTTTGTTCGCTATGAGGTGATGATATGAATAAGGCTTCGGGTTGATTTTTGTAGAAGCTACCCCGAATAAGTGCACCCAAATTAACAACTGCGCTATTGGAAGTATGCTTGTTACTTACTTCAATAATATCCACAATCGTTATTCGTAGTTGTTCGCTATGTTGTGTAAGCCTACAAATACCTTCGGGCGTTCCTATGGCGATAACTCTTCGCCACCTTCGTTTGTCGTTCCGTTGCCTAATGGCGTGCTGTGTAAATATTAGCCTAAGCCCATAAACTAGTAAAAAAACAATACCCCACAGAATAAAAAGTAAATGTAGGTGGCTAAAGGGACTAAGTATTTTGTCGTCAACAACCCATAACAAAAAAGCCACAACACTACCAAGCGAAATACTCCAAAGCGAAGTCCAGAACTCATCGATTCGGCTTTTGTTAATGGGTTGGTTATAATATCCACTTAAAGTAAATAGGGCAATCCAAAACAGTATAACAGCAAAGTTAATAAGTAGGTTGTGCCCACTAAAAAGAAAATGAGTTAGCCCCCCCCAGGTTAATGTTACAGGCTCGGAATAATACCGAACTACGTTAAAAAGAAATACCGAAACACCAACGGCAATAACATCACCGAAAATATAGCGGAGGCGGTATTTGTTTATTTGCGTCATACGAACTGTATAAGCCTTAAACGAAGCATCCTAGAAAAACCCATAGAGAACAAGTCCTAATAAGCCAGCAACACCCACCAAGGCAATGGGGTGAATCCATTTTTTATACATGGCAACCAGTGTAAATATAAAAATAAATCCGCTCCGCAAATCGGGAAAGTTATCCTTAATTACAATTGTTTCGTAGGCAGATGTGGTGCGATTGGGCGAAAGAAGAGGTCCCAAAAAGCCACTGTGGAACGAAAGCATAAGAACAGCAGCCCCAATTAGCCCAACTGAAGCAGGGCGAATGCCAGTAAATGCTGCCTCAACCCATTGGTTCTGTCGGAATTTTTTATAGTAAAATGCAATGGTCATAACCAAAACAAATGAGGGGAAGCTTACGGCCAGAGTGGCTAAAATTGAGCCCCATATCGAACCCGTAACCGTATAACCTATGTATGTTGCACTATTAATCCCTATTGGCCCAGGGGTAACTTGGCTCAAGGCTACCACATCGGTAAATTGTTGTGCAGTTAGCCACGCATGTTTTGTTACTACTTCGTCCTGAATAAGCGAAAGCATCGAGTAGCCTCCTCCAAAACCAAATAGACCAATTTTAAGGTACACCCCAATAAGTTGCAGGTATATATTCATGGTAACTTACTTTTTTGAGCTTCGCTTTTCAGCAACTTTACTTTTTATGTATAAATGCATAATACCAAGCGTAGCTGCAATTATAATAACCCAAATAGGCGAAAACTGAAAATACCAAACTAC